>DUOC01000137.1 GCA_012839065.1 Thermoanaerobacterales bacterium
CGTTATGATCATATTGATCGTGCTCCAATGGGTGATTTAGTAAATACTATTATTGCTCTTATTGCCGGAAATAAAGATATAGATTTTGTTTACCATCATATAACCGATGAAGGGGAATACTTGCTAAATACCAGAGAATTGAAAAAAGTTATTTCTGACGTTGATATAAATAATATTAAAGTATTAGAATGGATTAGAATAAACATTAAAGAAGGATTAGAAAAAATTAACGGGGGTGTGGAATAAATGAAATCTTTGGAAGAACTTAAAAAGATAAGAGAAGATGCTAAAAAACTTACTCATATAAGAACAGGTGAATACAGTACAAAGATTGTTGTCGGTATGGGAACATGTGGTATAGCGTCTGGTGCACGCCAAGTTATGACTGCTATATTGGACGAACTTCAAAAGAGGAATATAACAGATGTGATAGTTACTCAGACCGGCTGTATAGGATATTGTAAATATGAACCTTTAATAGATGTTATAAAGTCTGACGGTAAGAAGGTAACCTATGTAAACCTAACACCTGAAAAGGCTAGGGAGATTGTAGTAAAGCATGTTATAAATAATCAAGTAGTAAAAGAGTGGATGATACCGGAATTATAGATGAGTATTACAATTACTTGTATGCGATAAAGGAGGGTCAATAAAAAATGCAAATATACAGATCTCATGTTCTTATATGTGGTGGAACAGGTTGCACTTCATCAGGAAGCGTAACTATACAGGAGATACTCAGACAAGAGTTAAAGAAACACAAATTAGAGAATGAAGTTAAAGTAGTTCAAACAGGTTGTTTTGGATTATGTGAAATTGGGCCTATTATGGTAGTATATCCTGAAGGCGCATTTTACTGTCGTGTAAAACCTGAGGATATTCCAGAATTAGTAGAAGAGCATATGGTTAAAGGGCGTATTCTTGAAAGACTCTTGTATAAAGAAAAGGCTACTGAAGAAGTATATCGCTCTTTAATGGAAGTAGATTTTTACAAGAAGCAAAAGAGGGTTGTTCTCAGAAACTGCGGTATAATTAATCCCGAATCCATTGAAGAATATATAGCAAATGACGGCTATATGGCACTTGGCAAAGCCTTAACAGAGATGACGAGGGAAGAAGTAATAGACACCCTCAAAAAATCAGGATTAAGGGGACGAGGCGGTGCCGGTTTCCCAACGGGCTTGAAATGGGAATTTGCCTATAAAGCCAAGGGTGATAAAAAATATGTTGTATGTAATGCAGACGAAGGTGATCCTGGAGCCTTTATGGATAGAAGTATTCTAGAGGGCGACCCGCATTCCGTACTTGAAGCTATGGCTATTGCAGGATATGCAATTGGTTCTGATCAGGGGTATATATACATCAGGGCTGAATATCCTATTGCAGTTAGAAGACTTAAGATTGCTATAGCTCAAGCCAAAGAAAAAGGGCTTATAGGTAATAATATATTTGGTACCGGATTCAATTTTGATATAGAAATCAGGCTAGGTGCAGGTGCTTTTGTATGTGGCGAAGAAACTGCTCTTTTAGCATCAATTGAGGGTAGAAGGGGAGAACCCAGGCCTAGGCCGCCATTTCCTGCCAATGAGGGTTTATGGGGTAAGCCTACTCTAATAAATAATGTTGAGACATATGCAAATATTGCACAGATAATATTTAACGGACCGGAATGGTTCTCACAAATCGGTACTGAAAGAAGTAAGGGCACAAAGGTTTTTGCAGTAGGAGGGAAGATAAACAATACAGGGCTTGTAGAGATTCCTATGGGAACAACTTTAAGGGAGGTTGTTTTCGAGATTGGTGGCGGTATACCAAACGGGAAGAAATTCAAAGCAGCACAAACAGGGGGCCCTTCCGGAGGTTGCATTCCTGCATCACTGTTAGATATGCCTATAGAATATGACACCTTGACACAAGTTGGTTCTATGATGGGTTCAGGCGGTATGATAATAATGGATGAGGATACATGTATGGTAGATATAGCAAAATTTTTTCTGCAATTTACACAGGATGAATCTTGTGGAAAATGCCCGCCGTGCAGGATAGGAACTAAAAGGATGCTTGAGATATTAGACAGAATAACAAAAGGTGAAGGTAAAGAAGGGGATATAGAACTTCTGGAAAAACTTGCAAAGCATATAAAGGCTTCCTCCCTGTGTGGATTAGGGCAAACATCTCCAAATCCTGTTTTAAGC
>DUOC01000138.1 GCA_012839065.1 Thermoanaerobacterales bacterium
AATTCCTGCAAAATCTTTATTTTATATGAAATATTATTTATAATAAATAATAAGTAAACAGGATGTGATTTCATGAAAGTATTAGGTATTATTGCTGAATATAATCCTTTCCACCTAGGCCATTTATATCATATTAATCGTAGTAAGCAGCTGACAGGTGCAACTCATACGATATGTATTATGAGCGGCAACTTTCTGCAAAGAGGGGAACCATCTATAGTAAACAAATGGGCTAGGGCTAAGATGGCATTGCTCCAAGGCGTTGATCTTGTTTTAGAGCTCCCTGTATGTTACTCTGTCCAGCCTGCTCAGTTTTTTGCTTTTGGCGCTATAAGTTCCTTACATTTAACAGGGATAGTAGATTACTTATGTTTCGGCAGCGAATCAGGAGATTTAAATCTATTGAAATCCATCGCAAAAATCTTATTCGACGAACCTAATGAATTTAGATATAATTTGAAACATTATTTGTCAGAAGGAGTACAATTCCCAAAAGCTCAAGCAAACGCATTGGCAAATTATATTATCAAATATTCTGATTTGAATATAGATGAACTCGAAATATTACAATTAATTAATAGCCCTAATAATATACTGGGAATAGAATATTTAAAAGCTATTTTAGTATTAAAAAGCCCTATAATACCTATAACAATTAAACGTATAAAATCCGATTATCATTCATATGATTTATCTGAAGATATTGTTAGTGCAAAGGCTATAAGAAAACTAATTTTAGATAGTGATTACAAAAAAAATCTTAATAATATTAGTAGAAATGTCCCAATAGAAACACTTGAAATTTTAAAATATGAATTTTCTAAAGGAAGGGGACCAATTGTTAAAGATGATTTTAGTCAGACATTATTATACTGCCTTAGACGTGCTTCTCGCAACGATTTATTAAAAATATTCGATGTGTCTGAAGGCTTAGAAAATCGCATTTTACGTAAATCTCATAAATACGGCACCTTTTCAGAAATTGTCGACAGTATAAAAACTAAAAGATATACTACTACAAGAATACAAAGGATCCTTTTTAATTTGCTAATAAATATCAAAAGATCTGATATTACTGATTTTTATAATATAGGACCGCAGTATTTCCGTGTGTTAGGTTTTTCAAAAAAAGGTCAAGAGTTGATCAAGAGAATAAAAGAAACATCTTCTGTTCCCATTATAACAAAAACATCTCATTATAAAAAATTCGACAACTATTATTTAAACAAGATGATTGAATATGATATAGCAGCAACCGATTTGTATAGTCTAGCATATAAAAACCCCGACATGAGAAAAAAAGGATGGGATTTTTTTAACGATCCCATAATAATTTAATCAATAATGCTTTCAAGATATGTTACAGCATCTTCAAAATTTTCTATTGGCACTAATGTTATGCTGTATTTTTGTGCAACTGGTTCTGCATCATTATAGTTTCCTACGGGAATGAAAAATATTTCAGCCCCATTTTTATGAGCAGTTATAACCTTTTGGACAATACCGCCAACTTCACCAACACTTCCATCGGGTGCAAGTGTGCCTGTACCTGCAATTATCTTGCCTGCAGTTAAATCAACATTGGACAGCTGATTGTATATTTCCAAAGCAAACATAACCCCCGCAGAAGGGCCGCTAATATCCCCTACATCTATTTTTATTTGAACAGGGAGATTTGTGCTTACATTATGATTTTTAATATATAGACCTAATCCTATCTTCCCATCATTTTGGTTATATTCCATAGTCTTGACAGTTACAAGCTTTTCTTTGCCCTCTCGAATAATTTTTAAAACAACAGTCTCACCGGCACGCTTTTTGCTGATTTCTTCAAGTAAATGGGTTGTATCTTTAATCTCCTTACCATCTAATGCTAAAATAATATCGCCTTCATTTAGTATTTTATAAGCACTGCTATCATTTAAAACCTTTAAAACTTTCACCCCTTGACTCTTTATTTCTATATTATAGCCCATCTTTTTAAGTGCAACTGCTTTTGCTATCATTTGACTTTCTTCCATCATCTCTTTTGTAAGGTTTGAGTATTCCTTTTTATTTAAATTTTTAGGCATTATTTCTGTTCTGTTATATATTTTAGTATTAGGATTAACTGCTGAATAAATAAGTAAAGGTAAATTTGCGGATCTTGTCGATACAGTTATAAGAAGAAAAGACCCTTTTTCGTCTTTAAAAACTCCATTTCTATCAACATCTATTATTCCTTCAAGGTCTTTTGCTATCCCGGGCATCATAATAATATAATTTCTTGATACATATATGTTAACGATACAGAGAATAACCAGGACAAAAACTATAAAAGTTCTTTTTTTATTCCTGAATTTTCTCACGTTTTACCTTCCTTCCTAATTCTCTTATCTTGGGTAATACTTCTAAAGTCGCCCGTATACCCTCTTCTATACATTCCTCTGCTTGATTGAAACGGCTCGGATTGATTTTTTCTAGATTCGGTCGAATTAATACATCCGGAGTTTGCATTTTATATTTGAGGATTTCCCTCCCCATTACTTCAAAGGTCCTATTTAATATATCATATATAGACCTTACTTTTACTGATACCTTCGAACTTAAATCAACAGCAATTACGTAATCGGCACCCATTTGTTTTACTACGTCCACAGGGACATTATTTAAAACACCACCATCTACTAAAACCTTCTTTCCTTCTATTACAGGATTGAAAATTCCGGGTATCGATATACTTGCTCTAACGGCTTTTGCCACATTGCCTTTATTAAAAATATATTCTTCTCCTTCAATAAGATCTGTGGCAGTAATTGCGAGAGGAATTTCAAGCTCGTCAAATGATTTGTTTTTTGTAAGTAATTTCATCATTTCTTCAACCCTTTTGCCTTCAATAAATCCCCTTCGCGGGATTACTAAATCAATCCATAAGTCCCTTTGAATATTATATGCAAGCTTCTCAATAACAGAAATGGAAATACCAGAAGCATATAATGCCCCTACAACACTCCCTATACTTGTTCCTGCTATCATATCTATTGGTATTCCTTCTTTTTCAAGCACTTTTAAAATACCTATATGAGCATAACCTTTTGCTGCTCCGCCACCTAGAGCTAACCCGATTTTAGGTCTTGAATTTATCATATCGATCACCCCGTTTTTTGGGAATTTAATCATATAGTTATTCAATATTAAATATATATAAAATATATTAAATAAAACATTAAAACAGGAGGACTCAAAAAAATGAAACGAATTTACACAATATGTTTATCCTTAATATCTGTATTTATAACAGTATCTATTGTAATATATCCTGAAATAGCTTTTAATGCGGCATTAAAAGGTTTAGATATATGGTTTAATATAGTTTTCCCAGCTCTACTCCCATTTTTTATAGGTTCTCAATTATTGATGGGGCTCGGTATTGTTCATTTTATGGGAGTCTTGTTAGAACCTTTTATGAGACCCTTTTTTAATGTTCCCGGAACAGGCTCTTTTGTAATAGCAATGGGATTAGCTTCAGGATATCCTGCAGGTGCAATGATGACAGCCAAGCTTAGGGAACAAAATTTAATAAATAAAACCGAAGCAGAACGTTTAATATCATTTACAAACACCGCTGATCCATTATTTATGTTTGGGGCAGTTGCTGTCGGAATGTTTCACAATCAATCATTAGGTACCGTAATTACCGCATCTCATTATATATCATGCCTGATCCTCGGTCTTTTGCTTAGATTCTATAAAATGAACGATAAATCAAGCCCACCCTTATCAACGACTAGTCAGTCAAAATCTATAGTTGTAAAAGCGGTTAATGAATTATTTGAAGCCCGAAAAAAAGATGGTAGGGCTTTAGGTCAATTATTGGGAGACTGTATATGGGAATCTGTCAATACTCTGTTACTAATTGGTGGTTTTATCATTCTCTTCTCAGTAATAACAAACATATTAACCGTTACCGGTTTTTTCGACCTGCTAATAAAACCTCTCCAAATTATATTAGCGCTATTTGGCTACGAAGAAGCATTTGCTTCTGCAATTATAAGCGGAACTTTCGAAATTACAATGGGATCTAATCTAACAAGTGAAGTTGCAGCACCATTATACCAGAAAGTAGTCATTGTCAGTGCAATTATAGCCTGGAGCGGTTTGTCTGTTCATGCACAGGTTGCAAGTCTAATAAGCAAAACAGATATAAACTTATATATATACCTGATAGCACGTATAATTCATGCTGCTTTAGCAGCAGTTGTCAGCTACTTCATGATGAAGCCCGACATAAAAAATATAAGCTATTTAGCTCCTGTCTTTGTAACTAGCACATCATCTGATCCTCTGATTAACTGGCTTTTTGTGTTTAAAAGTTCTTTAAAATTCTTTTGCTTTACAATACTCTGTCTTTCAGCTATATCTTTAGTTTGCAATATAATAAAAAAATTATTTAAGACTAATCAAATTCAGTAATTATTATAATACTATTCATCTATACCCTTTAATTGATCTATACCTTTTTTAACGGTACTCATTGTTTTTTCAAGATATGTATAAAGATTCCTTAATACTTCTTCTGCATACTCATTTGCACCTATTCGAATTTCTCTGGCATTTTTTCTGGCATTTGAAACTATTGCATCGGCTTTTTCATAAGCCATTCTGCTTATTTCACTATCATCAACCATTTTATTTATTCTGTCTTCAGCTTCTTTTATTATGTTTTCCCCTTCTTTTTGTGCCTCAATCAATATCCTCTGTCTTTCATTTACTATCCAATTAGCCTTTTTAATCTCTTGTGGAAGAATATTCTCAATCTCGTCTATGACAGATAATAATTCGTCCTTGTTTATCATCACTTTCCCTGCTATTGGAACATTAAATCCTTCATTTATTTTTCTTCTTAACTCATATAATAAACCCAATACATCATCCATAATTTTCTCCCCCTTAAATTATTGTTCAATTGCAATATAACTTAGCAGTGATTCCAGTGCCGAAACTCTTATGAGATGAAGATGACGGTAAGCGATCCCTTTAAAATAAATTCTTAAGTTTGGATCAAACGCAGCAAGGGCAGCGGCGGGCATGGGGCAAGATGCCGAATTTCCCGTGAACCCCTGCACAATGTAGAAAGAATTAGAGCAATGGACATTGATTTTGGGAAAGATGCAGTCATCTTCGTTGTAGTACTCCTACACCGAAATCAGTAATAAGTATAAAATGAAATACATGTATCCCCATATCTTTTCTGCTTTACTTTAATAAGATCATTAACCCTTTCATCAAATTGCTTATTTTTACTATGCTCTAACAACAATACTCCTTCTCTATCAAGTAACCCTTGATTTGTAACTATTTCCAATAATCGGATAATATTTTCCATATTATATGGAGGATCCATATAAATTATATCAAATTTTTCATATTTATGTTTTAATTTGTTAACACAATTTAAACAGCTGTCATTTATAATTTCCGACTTGTTTAATAGTTTTGTCATCTCTAAATTTTCTCTTATTATTTTCAAGCTGCTATTATTATTATCTACAAAGACAGCTCTGCTCGCTCCACGGCTTAATGCCTCTATCCCCATACTACCGGTTCCGGCAAACAAATCTAAAAATAAACTGTCCGGAACTTTCGAACCTAATATATTAAAAACAGCTTCTTTAACTCTATCTGATGTTGGTCTGATAAATTTATTTTTCGGCGACTTAAGCTTTTTCCCTTTATATTCCCCGGATATAATCCTCAAAGTAAATCCTCCTTATAGAATATCGAAAAATCGAATCACATATCTTTTAGCAGGAATTACAATCAAATTTTCGATCTTGTCTATATTTAGATTTTAGCATATTCTAACATTCCTTCAAAGATTGAGATGCAAATATTACTATCAAGCTTAAATTGACAATTTTACAGGAAGTATGAAAATAAGATCCAGTAAAGGGAGAAATATATTTACACTTTTTGGAAGCAGCGAAACAGAAGAAGTAAAAGCGGGTAAAATTGTGGATGACTTTAAACTTGGAACAAAAGATTTCGTCTCGAAGGATGAAATGGGAGAATTGATCAAAAGATATCTTAATTGTAAAGCAAACTGTTATTTTGCAGATATTGATAATCCCGAAATTGTATTTTATTAAGTGTGAGCAGACTCCTTATCTTTTTTCTTTTTAATATCTGTAATTTCATTATAATTCATTATAGCAAGCCCAACAAATATGATAATAAGTCCGCCTATAACTCTTAAATTTATAGGTTCATTCAAGAATATTGCTCCTATCAAAACTGCTGCAGGTGGTGTAATAAAATTTAGATAAGCAACCTTTGTAACTTCTATACGTAAAAGCAGGTTATAATATATCAAAAAAGCGATTGCTGACCCTAAAATACTCAAATACAGAAGACTTAATATTCCGGGTAAAGATATAATTATTTCCGAATTGTATTCCATAGGTAAGCCAACAGCAAGTAAGACTATTGCACTTGTTGCCATCTGAACTGTCACAACTTGTAAAGGATGAAGGTCTACCTTATATTTTTTTGTATAAGCACCAGCAAAAGCAAAAATAAACGCAGAAATGACCATTACAAACTTAGCGTTAAAATTCCCGCTTGAAAATTGTTCAGAACCATCACTAAAGATAAACAATATACCTAAAAAACCGATAATTAGTCCAATTATTTTAGCTGGATTTAAGGGTTCTTTCAGAAAAAAATATGCAATCACTGCACTGAAAAAGGGAAGCACAGAATTCAAAATCGAAGCAAGCCCTGAAGAAATATACTGTTCCCCCCAGTAGACCAATCCATACGCAATTCCGTTTAAAGCACCAAATACAACCGCTGGAAAAATCTTTTCCCATCTTAAATACAGTTCTTTTTTTTCTATCTTAAGCAAAACAAAAAGGAAAACTGCTGCAATGGCAAAACGTATTCCTGCAAAAATAAAAGGAGGGAAATAATCTAAACCTATTTTAATTCCCATCCATGTAGTACTCCAGATAATACACAAACAAATAAATAAGACTGAAGTCATAATTTTTTTCATCCTCCTTTACTGATATAATTAATTAAATTATATCATTTATTCAAATAGTTAGTAAGAGCAAAATGGTAAAAAAACTAGAAAAGATTTTATAATTAAAATTTTATATAACAATCCTCCCCCCCTTGTTCCATAACCATGTCTGCAACTATGCTTACATCATTATTTTGTAAACCGTTCATTATAAACAGAATGCTCCCTTTTTTGAATTTTTCTTCATAACTGTAAGCAATGCTTTTAGGCACGTTAAATCCTAACAGCATATCAGAAACCTGTTCTATGTTTTCAGAAACTAAATTTTTAACAGCGTCTATTACTTGGATATCCTGCCTTCTCCCCAAATCCGGCACTAAAACGCCCCAGGTCTCATCGGGTTCTATAATCCATTCAGGGATTAATATATCTATAGGCTCCTCTTCATATCCATATCCTCTAATTATATCTACAGATTTTTCTGCTTCATCAATCGAACTAAACCTGCATATAAGTACAGCCATTAAATGCTTCCTCCCTAATATTATCTATTATTTTATTTTATCCAAATAATTATCAATTAATCCTCACCTTTTATAACTGCCAAAGGCATTATTCCGGCAACTTTTTTTGTTATCCCTATATCGGCTAATGTATCTACTACTTCATCAATATCTTTATATGCTTGTGGTGCTTCATCCAAAAGTCTTTTATGACTGCTTACACTATAAAGTATATCCCCCATAGCTTTTTTAAACTCTTCTTTTGATATCTCTCTTCTAGCCGCTCTCCTAGACAACACCCGCCCGGCACCATGATTAACCGAAAAGAAAGTATCACGAGCAAGTTCTGTTCCTACAACTACATATGATGCCGTTCCCATGCTCCCAGGTATAATTGCAGGATGCCCGGTTTTTATATACCTGTCCGGATTTGAAGGATGCCCTGCACAAAGTGCACGAGTTGCTCCTTTCCTGTGCACTAAAAGTTCTTCTCCGAAATGAGTTTCAAACTTTGCAATATTATGAGCAACATCGTAAACTAAATCAAGCCCAAGCTTCTTATAATCTTCATTAAACACCTCACTAAAAGCTTCTCTTATATCATGGGTAATCAGCTGTCTATTGGCAAAAGCGAAATTAACGGCACTTGCCATTGCTTTATAGTAATGTACACCTTCTATAGAATCTATTGGAACACATGCAAGACCCTTATCAGGGAGCACTATATGATATTTAGGTGCTGCATCAACCATTATTTTGCTGTAGTCATTACATATCTGATGTCCAAACCCTCTGCTCCCGGTATGAATCATAATTGAAAGTGTTCCTTCTCTAATCCCAAAATCATCCGCTAATTGTCGATCATAGATTTTGTCTACCTTGCCGATATCAATAAAATGATTCCCGCCCCCTAAAGTAGCTAACTGATCACCACGCGAAATCGCCTTCTTGCTAACAGCACCAATATCTGCTCCTTCAAATAAACCCATTTCCTCGATACAATCTAAATCTTCTTTTCGACCGTATCCCATTTCTATCAGCTTGTTTGCGCCGCCATGAACTATATCTTCAAAATGCGACTGGTATAAATAGCTGTGTTTACTCTTCTTACCAACACCAGTAGGTATTTTATCTTCGATAGCATCCATTAGTCTCATCAAAGTCTTCTTGTTTAAATCATCTGCTGCTATATTTGAAGTTAAAAGCCTTACTCCGCAATTAATATCCATACCGACACTTCCTGCAGAAATTATTCCATCTTTAACTCTTGTTGCCATTACACCACCAATAGGCAGCCCAAACCCGGTATGTATGTCAGGCATCCCTATTACATTCCGGAAAACGCCGGGCAGAACAGAAGCATTTTTAAGCTGTTCGATCGCTTCCCCTCCCCCAAAATTTTTGAGCAGTTTTCTACTTAAATATATAACCACATCTGCTTTCATATTACCTGTTTTAGGTATTTTATATTTATTTTTACTAATCTCAATTAAAGATTTGTACACTAAATTCCCCCTTTTAAATATATTTTTTTGTATAAAAAACACCACTATAAGTGGTGTATGTAGATAGCATTTATCTGTCAAAGTATATGTTCTTACCGGTCGCCGATAGAGGGACGCCTATAACTATTTCTCCTTTTATTAACCCAAGGCGCTTTGCAATTACTCCTACTCTGTACATTATCCTGTTATCCACATTTAAAATGCCTGCTGTTTTTACTGCTGATCCCAACGCAATACCTAGATCAACCAATCTCCAAGCACAAATTCCTCCATCAAATTCAGGACCTTCTTTTATCGTAAGTTCACTGCATTTTGGGAAACCACAAGCACCACAATTCAAACCTAAAGCTTTGGCTTCGTTTAAGGAAATTAGAAATACAGCATCAGAATTCCTAATATTATCAGCATCACGATCATAGTTTTCCTTACCAGTTTCTTCACCGTATTTAAACATTTCATCAGCCATTCGTTCTAAATCTTCCCCATCTATTATTTTTATTTCTATAAAATCCTGTCCTTTCCCTTTAGGAGCGGTTCTTGCAGAAATAGTCATTAAATCCCCTACAAGCTTAACAACATCTCTCATAATATCCGACCCTCCTTTATTGGCGGGAGCACATGGGAATCGAACCCACCGCGGCCGGTTTACGCCCGCCACCGGATTTGAAGTCCGGGAGGCACACCAGTACCTATCTGCCCCCAATCCTTGCAAACATAATTATATCAACATTTTGAAAGATATGCAATTATTAGTAAGGCTAATAAAAAGGTTCTTGTTATTTATCTCAACAAGAACCTTAAATTTGGACATTTTATTTAACTTTGGTTTTCCATAATCCATGTAAATTGCAGTAGGCATAAGCAGCTGTAACTTTGTCATCATGCAAGTTAAAAGTCATTTTTGGCTTGTCTCCAGGGGATAAACATTTCCGCTGACCACCGTTCTTTGTTTCGATATATATCCATTGTATGAAATGTTTCTCAGTCATAGGATGTTCCACACTTCCAATTTCGACCATTACTGTATTTCCTGAAACCGATACCACTGGAAGATGTTTTTCACCATCTGCTTCTTCTGTATTAGGAATTAATTCATTCATAGGCTGTCCACAGCAATAAATAGGAATACCTGAACTATGTATCATCCCTACAAGGTTCCCGCATTTCTCACAGATATAGAATTTCTGTTCTCTGCACATGTTAACACCTCCTAATTATTTATTCTTCTCACACTTAAAACACATGAACCAGCCTAAACAATAAATATCATCATCTTTACTTTCCATTCTTCCCTTAGCTGTTCAACAAGAACCTGCTAGAGTCAAAACTAATATTTCTCATCAATATAGAATACAGAAAAAATACAAATACGGTATAACGTGATTTCCTTACCCAAAAGCCTTGTCCACTTTTACTAAAAATAAAGCCAGAACAGTCCTCTGAACTACTCGGAAGAATTTCACTTTACTAAAAAACAGCACTGTTATCAACTCTTCTAGCTGTCTTCCCTGCTCTTCTCTTACCTTGTCATAAAACAGCAAATTATCTCTTAAAAACGTAAGCTCAATTTTACCTATTGCCATAAAAACACCCCTTATTCTTCTCCCAAGATTCTGACTTCAGGCACTAAATCAACACCATACTTTTCTTTGATCTCCTTTTGTATCACATTTATCAACTCGATCACATCTTTAGCAGTAGCACTTCCTAGATTAACTATAAAACCTGCATGAAGTTCTGATACCTGTGCATCCCTTACTCTAAACCCTTTTAAACCAGCTTTTTCTATAAGCTCTCCAGCATAATATCCATTAGGCCTTTTGAAAGTACTGCCGGCGCTCGGCATAAATAAAGGCTGTTTCTTTTTCCTTAAATTATTAAGCTCATCCATCCTCTTTCTTATTTCTTCATAGTTTCCTTTTCTGAGCTGAAGCTCTATTTTGGTAGCAATCAAATCTCCACCTTGTAATAAGCTTTTTCTGTATCCAAACATTAGTTCATCATTAGTTAGTATTTTTTCATTTCCATTTAAATCCATCACTTCAGCTCCAGTTACAACATCCCTTATTTCGCCTCCATATGCTCCCGCATTCATATAAACAGCTCCTCCTACTGATCCGGGGATGCCTCCGGCAAATTCAAGCCCAGTAAGTCCTTCCTCCATTGCAAGATATGAAAGTGTAATCAGCGGTACCCCAGCATGGGCAATTATCTTTTCGCCACATATTTCTATATTATTAAAATTGTTGCCGATTTTTATAATTATACCCCTTACCCCTTTATCCATAACAAGCAAATTAGTGCCATTACCTATAATATAAGGAATAATATTGCTTTCAGAACATATTGCAAGTATGTTTCTTAACTCTTCTTTATCATTCGGCATAACAAGAATATCTGCGGGGCCTCCTATTTGGAATGAGGTATGATTCTTCATAGGCTCATCTATTTTGATATTTAGTCCCGGCATTTTTTTTATTAATTTATTATAAAATAATTCCTTATCAAACATATCTGCGTCCATCCCCTCAATACATAGAATCAATCAAATAAAAAAGTATCTTCTCAATTTATTTTATTATTATTATTACCTAAATGGAATATATAATATATTAAAAAGACTTTTACGCTTACATAATATTTCTCTTTAATCTTTTTAATTCCTTCACTTATTAAAAACTTTAAACAAAAATAAACCACTACTCCGTGAATAAGCAGCAGACAGCCACTCAAAAATATACGGCCAGTAGTAGTTTAACTATACATTCCTTCTATCATTTTCATTCTAAACTTAATCAAGAAGCATTTCTATTTCATTTTTTGCATCTTCCAATGCTTTAGATGACGTCTTTTCTCCTAATATGGCTTTTTTGATTTCGCGCTGCAAAACTGGTTCTATTTTATCCCATAATGGGTGATTTGGAACAGGACTCATAAAACCTAACATTTCTTGTATCTTTATCATATGTGGGTTATCGATATACAAATTGCCTGCTGACTTCCTGGCCGGAAAAACCCCATAATATTTAAGATTCTTTTGTTCATCAGGTGAAGTAATTTTTTTTAAAAAGTTCACACACAATTCCCTTTTCATGTTGTTATCCTGTTTTAAAAGTACATAACCTCCAACCCCTGAATGTATAATACTCGGCATTCCCGATTGACCAATAGGGTATCCCGCTACATCAAAATTAAATCCCTTACCCATCTTTTTATTCTCATTTAGAACTTTAACAGCCCAGGCTCCGGCAGGAAAAACTGCTATTCTCTGTTCTTCTGCAAATGCACTCCATGCATTATATGGATCCTCTTCCCCAAATTCAGGTGGTGTTACCTTATGCTTTTTAGCAAGGTCACATAACTTCTCCAAACCGGAAACGCCTTCAGGACAATCGAGTGTAAACTCTGTCAAATCATCACTAAAAATTGAAGCCCCATCCGATGTTAAAATGCCCCATAGTTCATAATATCCTTCCTTTACAAATGAATGGAAACCATAAATATCTGTTTTTGATTCCGATTTTTTATCATAAGTTAATTTAACCAGTTTATCTACAAATTCATCCCATGTCCATATCCCTTCAAAAGGCGGTTCTACCCCCTTTTCTTTAAAAATATCTAAATTCAAAAACATTGCATATGTAGTCATAAACATTGGAAATCCCCATATATGGTTATCATAGGTAACAGCATCAAGTGCTGTTTTATAGAAATCCTTTAGTTCTTCTTTTGAATAATAGCTATCTGTCGGCTCCACATAACCCCTTAACACGTAATTATAACTTACTACATTTGGAACAATATCTGGGTATGTGTCAGATGAAAGTGCAGCATTTATTTCAAAAGTTCCATTTTCCCAGTTTAGCTTCCTAAGTTCAATAAATACCCCCGGATTTTCCCTTTCAAATTCTCTAATCTTCTCTTCCATCCAATGAAATTTATTTCCCTTTTCATCAGCCCATCTGGGAAAATCCCAAACAGTTATAATGCCCTGCCATTCATCATCTTCAGATAATTGTTTCTCCTTAAATCGGGGAAAATTACAGGCTGTTTCAAATAAAATAAAGATAATACAAAAAACAATAAGTATCTTCTTAATCAAGAACTAACTCACCCCCTTAAAAAAACATCGAGGTTTGAATATTGTTATTCATCATTTATATATATTCGCAACCATTCTTTAATATACACCCTTTAGAATAATCACAAAGATATAAAGGAATAATAGAAATATTCAAACCTAATGTTAACATAAAAACTACAGTTCAGATAAGGAAGGTGGCAGTAATTGAGGATTTTAATTTTAACTTGGGAATATCCCCCCAGAATTATTGGCGGTTTGAGTCGCCATGTTTATAATTTAGCACACGCTCTTGCAAAAAAAGGTGTAGAAATACACATTTTAACATGTTCCGACTTTGGAAACACACGAATAGAGAAAGACGGAGAAATTTTTGTACATAGGATTAAACCGCTCTACCTGCCTGGGGAAAACTTCCTGCTCTGGGTAAACCATTTTAATATGGCAATTATCGAACATGCAATAAAGCTGAATAACGATCAAGAATTTGATATAATCCATGCCCATGATTGGATTACAGCTTTTGCAGGCAGAATATTAAAGCACAGCTACTACATCCCTCTAATTACAACAATTCATGCTACTGAATCAGGTAGAAATAACGGTATACATAACGAAACTCAGAACTATATCAGCAGTATTGAATGGTGGCTAACTTATGAATCCTGGAGGGTTATATGCTGCAGTAAATATATGGAAGAAGAATTGAGGTTTTTATTTAATATCCCTATTGACAAGTTAAGGATCATACCAAATGGCATTCAAGTTAACGATCTGAAAAATACAGACAAATCATTTAATAGAAGGCAGTATGCCTCAGACGACGAGAAAATAGTATTCTTTATAGGAAGAAATGTAGAAGAAAAAGGAATTCACATTTTACTAAAAGCAATTCCGTTAGTTGTATCACGCTTCCCTAATGTAAAATTTGTTATAGCCGGTACCGGACCAAAGCATGATCAGTTGAAAGCCCTTGCTCAACAAATTGGAATACTGCAAAAAACCTGTTTTGTAGGTTATATAGATGATAGAAAAAGAAACAGTTTTTTTGAAAACTCACAAATTGCTGTTTTCCCTAGCTTATATGAGCCCTTTGGAATTGTAGCTTTAGAAGCCATGGCCTGTAAACTGCCGGTAATTGTTGGCGATACAGGTGGTTTTAAAGAAATTGTTAGGCATGAAATTGATGGTATCAGAGTCACTCCGGGCAGTGAAAAAGAATTAGCAAATGCTATACTGGATCTTCTATTTGATCCTTCTAAATCAGAAAAAATAGGTAATAACGGATACAAAAATGCCGTTGAAAATTATTCATGGGATAAAATCGCAGACAAAACCATAAACGTCTATAGAGAAGTATTGTATGAATACGAGAATTCCTCATGGCAGATGGAAAAATACAATATAAAATACCCATTAGTAACTTATTAACAACTTGTTGGAGGTGAACTTCCTTGAAAGGCGTAATTATGGCAGGAGGTGTAGGTGCCCGTTTAAGACCGTTAACATGTAACATACCCAAACCTATGATGCCCCTTATGAACAAACCTATCATGGAACATATCCTAAAACTGCTAAAAGAACACGGAATTACAGAAGTATGTGCTACACTGCAATATCTGCCTGAAATGATTAAAAATTATTTTGAAGATGGTTCTGATTTTGGTGTCAATCTAAAATATTATATAGAAGAAATACCTCTTGGAACAGCAGGCAGTGTAAAAAATGCACAGGAATTCCTCGATGAAACTTTTATAGTAATAAGTGGTGATGTCTTATGTGATATAAATTTAGCAGAAGCTATTGAATTCCATAAAAAAAAGAGATCAATAGCAACTTTAGTTCTTACTCGAGAAGAAATCCCCTTAGAGTACGGAGTTGTAGTCACTACAGAAGATGGTAATATAATCAGATTTTTAGAAAAACCTAGTTGGGCAGAGGTTTTTAGCGACACAATTAATACTGGTATATATATACTTGAACCTGAAGTCCTAGATTATTTTGAAAAAGATGAAGTGTTTGATTTCAGTAAAGATCTTTTCCCACTCCTCTTAAAAGACAGACAGCCTTTGTTCGGAATGGTATCAGATTGTTATTGGTGTGATATCGGCAGCCCAGAGCAATATATACAAGCCCATAAAGATATCTTTAAAGGGAATGTACAAGGTAATTTTTGGGATGGTTCTAAAGAACAAGGACTTTGGCTTGGAAAGGATATCAGTTGGGGTAACAACTGTACAATAACCCCACCGGTAACCATCGGTAACAATTGCAGGATTGGTGATAATGTTATTATCGAACCCTACACAGTTATTGATGATAATACAATAGTTGATGATAATGCCTCAATCAAAAGGAGCATTATCTGGAAGAACAGCTATATAGGAAAGGGTTCAGAAATTCGCGGAAGTATAATATGCGGAAAAACTACCATAAAAGACAATGTTTCAATTTTCGAAAATGCTATTATAGGGGAAGAGACTATCATTGAACCAAGATCAACGATAAAACCCGGTGTCAAGATTTGGCCGGGCAAAACTATTGAAGAAGAGTGTATCATATCATCAAACATAATTTGGGGAACAAAATCCTCGAAGTATCTTTTTGGCGAAAGGGGAATCTCCGGCAAAATAAACATAGATGTTACTCCTGAACTTGCAGCAAAACTAGGAGCTTCTTTTGGATGTCAACTCCCAAAAAAATCTAAAATCGCCGTAAGCGGTATTGACACACCTTACATTGAAATGATTAAAATTGCCCTAATCTCTGGTATTTTATCATTGGGGCATGAAGTATTTGATTTGGGTAATACACTGCTGCCTATTACAAAAAAAGCTGTTCCATATCATAAATTATCGGGTGGAGTACACTTAAGAGAGAAGAATAACGGAGAAATACTTATAGAGTTTTTTGACTCAAGAGGAACCGCTATAGATAAAGAAATGCAAAGAAAGATTCAGCATGCTTTTATAAGGGATGACTTCCAAAGGTGTATCCCTGAAGATATAAAAAAAGTAAACAGCATACCAAATTTTTGCGAAAATTATATTACTCAACTGGCAGAAAATTACGATACTGATTTGATCCGCCAAAATAAATTTGTTGTGGGCTTTTCAGCATCAGAACAAAATACGCTAAAGGTTTTGTCAATGTTTTTGGAAAAACTGGGTGTAAAACCCGTTAAACTAAAAAAAGGTATACAAGGATCTTATGACCTTGTAGTAATTGTGGAAGATCATGGAAATAAAATCCAATTAGGGGTGGATGATTTTTATACAGATGATACTTACAACTACTTAATAGATTCGATTATTACACTGAAATCAGGGGAATGCGACTGTATAACACTACCTTTAAATTCCCCTAGGATTATACAAGATATTGCCAAAAAATATAATGCAGATGTAAAGTGGTCAAAAATATCTACTTATGAACCTCCAGATCCTTTTGAATTTATTGGCAAAGTAATTGAATATATATGTGCTAATAAGACAGATTTTGAAGATTTATTAGAAGAAGTTCCCTCCTATTATTGGAAATATAAAACTGTCCCTTGCCCTTGGGAAGATAAAGGAAAGGTTATAAGACGCCTCATGGAGATAGAGGATCCTGAAATGAAAATTGAAACAATAGAAGGGGTTAAACTGCACCATAATAAAGGATGTGTTCTAGTCCTTCCTGATGCTGAAAAACCCCTCTGTAAAATTTATGGTGAGGGATATACAGAAGAATTTGCAGAGAGCATCACAGAACAACTAATAGAAAAGATTAAAGGCATAAGGGATGAGTAGCAGACTGGTAAACTGAGTAATCTATATCGGGGAAAATATTATCCGTCTGTTGAAGGAATCTAATCCAATCTGTATCAATTCTATCGTCTTTAATTTCTTCATAAAGCCTTGTAAATCGATTTAGATGAAGTTTAGTGCGATTAACTGCATATTCTACCATTGTGCCGGAATCCATAATAAAAGCCCAATCACTGCTTTGAGCAAGGAGAAGTTCTCGAGATGCCTGATTTAAGGCGTCTCTTTTTATTCCGTCTGCATAAGGATACAAATTTGCCAGCTCAATCATTCTTTCCGCTGCTTTGTGAAGATGGCGGTAGATCCAATCATTTGTTTGATTCAACCACACTTCAAAATATCCTTTATTCCCCCAGCTTGACGTTGTTGGAGAAGATACCTGATTTTCAGGATACATTTCAAGGTATTCAGAAGGGGTAATAAATTTAAATGTCTGCTGATCATATTCAGCCTTCCTAAAAAGGAAATTTAACCAATCAGGTCCTTCAAACCACCAATGCCCAAAAAGTTCAGCATCGTATGGGCATATAATAATTGGAGGACGATCCATACCCCCTGAAACATATTTAATCTGAAGCTCTCTGTTAAACATGAAATTCCCAGCGTGTATTGCTGCTTTTTCAAGGGCTGCATTCCGATCATATGGCTCCTTATAATCACCTTTGCCGGTTATTTTAAAGTACTTTATCCCAGTATTAATTCTTATACCATCCGAGTGTATATAGGAGCGTATATAATCCATATCAAGATCGAAACCAATATCCCTGTAATATTCTCTATAATCAAAATCACCGGGATATCCTTCTGTAGCACTCCAAACCTGCTTTGAAGATTCTATATCCCGGCCAAAAACTGCTATGCCCTCCGGGGTAATAATAGGAGAAAAGCTGCCGTGCTTAGGTCTGGGCGTTCCATATATCAGACCATGGGTTTCCACAATCGTATATTTTATCCCCTCGTTCCTCAAAATTTTGTCTACATCAGAAATATATGCACATTCTGGAAGCCAAAATCCATCAGGCTCTCTGTTGAAAAATCTCCTATAAGTATCTGCCCCCACCTTTATCTGGGCATATAATGCCTCTGGATGCAGTGTGATAAACGGCAACAGACCATGGGTAGCAGCACTAGCTAGCACCTCTAAATTACCCGAATCCATAAATTTTCTAAACGCTTTTACCAGGTCACAATTGTACTTATCAAAATACGAATAATACGTTTCTTTAAGTCTTGATTCATACATCTTCGCAATAGGATTAAAATGAGGTTCATATTTGCCGGTACGAACCACTTCTCTTTCTGATAGATCTATCAATCTTTCCAGATATTTTAAATATCTCTGTTTTATAAGGTTGTCTGACATCAACGATAAAAGCGTAGGTGTCAGAGTCATAGTTATCTTGAAATCTATATTGTCATTTTTAAGAGATTCAAACACATTCAACAAAGGGATATAACATTCAGTTATTGCTTCATAATACCAATTTTCCTCCAAATAATTTTCATACTCCGGATGTCTGACATAAGGCAGATGAGCATGGAGTATCAGCGAAACATACCCTTTATACATACTTCACTTTCTCCTTCCATAATAAAAGATTTACTACAATTTACCTATTTAAGAAAACGCGAACCGGGGGTGCTTATACCGTATTGAAGTTCTTTGGTGATCCGGTCGTATATAATATCGTCAAACCGTTTTTTATGCACAATAGAAAAATATTCGTGGCTATCTTCTGAAATAGTATTTGCAGGAGTCGTTACAGTATTAGACCTGCATAAAGAAACAAAAGAATTATTTGGCAGGATCCTTCCAAACTCCAAAAATAGAGTGGTTTTTGGACTTCCGACTTCTAAATGCCAGTTATCTGTAAACTCATCGAAGATATTGATATAATAAAAATTGTTTTCTGTAAGATTAACCACCTTTAAAGCAGGATTAGTTTCACTCCATTCAATCCTAAAATTTGATTCGAACCCATGTTTTTTATAATCCGATACCTCCCAGTAGGCAAAAACCCATAACGGATCCCTTATTAATAGTGCAATTTTTGTATCCCCATAACTGTGCGGAAGATCTCTAGTTTCATATTTATTCAATAACGTCACCTCCGGTAATGTTCATCATTTCTTTATTATGAACATATCTTTAGCTTTTTATTAAACAAAAGGTCTAAATCATAAAGTTTTACACGAACAAAAAAGGTGCTGCATATTTCAGCCGCACCACTAACTTTCGAAATTTTATCTCAATATGGTATTATTTCATTCTTTTTCTGTTCTCCAAAAACTCAATTATTCTTTGCCTTGAAGCATTTAATACCTGTTCTTCTTTAATGCCTGCCTTTTTTACTGTCTCAACAGCTTTATCAAAAGTACCCACATAAAATGCACTATGAGCATCACTGCCTATTACTATAGGTGCTTCAATTAAAGCTGCTTTCTTTGCTATTCTTATACAGTTTGCTTCACTACCTCTCCTGCTGACAGTAAAAGAACTATTATTAATTTCTATGTTAACGTTGTATTCTTTTGCTGCTTCAACAACTTTATTTATATTAATAGGGAACTCAGGATTGCCCGGGTGGACAATAATATCGACATATGGATTTTTAATAGTATTAATCATCGCTTTTGTGTTATCCTCTACAGTGCCATTAGGATAGCAAAATGTATGAAAACCGGCTAAAACAATATCTAATATATCTAAATACCTTTCCGGCAGGTCAATATTCCCGTCATAGTCAATTATATTTGCTTCAACACCTTTTAGTATCTTTACACCATATATCTCACTGGGCAAAGCTCTCAAATTCCCAAAATGATAGCAGTGAGGTCCCCCAGGCATGCTTGGGCCATGATCAGTTATTGCTACCATTTCAAGACCTTTGTTTGAAGCTTCTCTGGCTATCTCTTGTACAGTGCTATAAGCATGACCGCTTGCAACAGTATGACAGTGCATGTCTGCAATTAAGTTCATAAAACTCTCTCCCTTACTAACTTTTTCTCCTTTAATTAAGATAATATCTAAAAAAATTGTAAACAGAGTAGGATTTATTTCTTTTCTAATCTCCCAACTGAACCGTATATAAAACTTCCCTTCTTTCCGGTAGTGGTAGAATAAATAGCATGGGTTCAGGATAGCCGCAGGGATCTCTCATAATAAATACCCCATAAAAAGACTCGCCGATCCGAAATAGATTAACAGTGCAACTATATCTAATACTGTAGTTACAAAAGGCCCCGATGAAACAGCAGGATCTTTACCAATCTTATTAAGAGTTAATGGAACGAAAGCTCCTAATACAGCTGCAACAGCAAGGGTAAAAGTCATTGAAATTCCCACAACAAGACCTAACATAGGAATCCCTTGCCATATATAGGCGATTACAGCAGTTGCAAGCCCGCATACTATCCCTAATAAAAGCCCCACAAGGCTTTCCCTTACTATATTTTCTCTTATATTTTTATTAATATCTATATTATCAGTTGCAAGCCCCCTAACTATTATGGCAGAAGACTGAGTACCTACATTACCACCCATATCCATTAAAACAGGGATAAAAAACGATAGTGCAATTACAGCCTCCAGAGTTTCAGAAAAGCCACTTATAACACTACCTGAAAGAATTTGTCCTATAATGGCAATTAAAAGCCACGGAAGCCTCCGATAGGCCCTATACCAAGCCGTTGTATCATCAACATCTATCTGAAAATCAGCACCTGCTAGCTTTAGAATATCTTCGGTATCTTCCTCCTCTATGACATCAAACACATCGTCCACTGTTATTATTCCAAGAAGGGTATCATCCTGATCAACTACCGGCATACCTAATAAGCCATATTTCTCAAATGCTTTAGCTACTTCTTCCTGATCCATCCAAACATCTACCTTTTTAACGTCAGTCAGCATCACATCTTTTAATGGCAGTTTGGGATCTGCAAGTATAAGATCTCGCAATGAGACCACTCCTTTAATCCTGTTATCATTATCAACTACATATATATAGTAAATTGTTTCTGCAGCAGGGGCCACATCAGGAAGTTTATCTAAAACTTCTTTTATGGAAGTATCAAGATGGAAGGCTAAATACTCGGTAGTCATTAACCCTCCTGCTATACTTTCATCGTATTTTAACAAGTTCTCAATTTCTGTTCTTTCTTCTGCTTCCAACATTGCAAGCAATCTTTCAGACAGCTCATCAGGCAGTTCTCTTAAAAAATCTGCCATTTCATCACTTGACATTTCTTTCAAAAGTTTCATCATATAATTATGAGGCAAATTATTTAAAAAATAGAGTCGCAAATCGTGTTCTAATTCTTCAATTACCTGAACCGCCTTTTCCGGAGCAAGTGAGTTAAAAACATATTTTCTGTTTTCTTCTGGCAAGATTTCAAGCAGTTCAGCAATATCGGTTGGGTGCAATTCCTCTAAATACTCCATCATTGCATCTTTATTTTTATCTTCTATTAATCGCATTACTTCCCGGAGGATTAAATTATCTTGTATCATATTCTATTCCTCCTCTCATATTAATTCTTTTAGAAAAAAAGTAGCCGTTCCAAAATAGATAGCCAATGTAATTATATCAACTACTGTTGTAATAAGCGGGCCCGATGCTATTGCAGGATCTATATGAAGCAAATTTAATATTATCGGAATTAACATGCCTATTAATGCCGACAAAGCCAAGCCAATGACCATTGCCGCACCTATAGTTATTCCTATATAGGGGTTCCCCTGCCAAAAAAGAGCAATGATTGCCAATAAACCGCCACAAAAAATTCCTACTATAAGCCCTGCAAGTGTTTCATTGATTAAGTTCCTAATAATATTATCCTGTGTCAGTTGTTCAGTTGCCAGACCTCTTACAGCAAGTGCTAGAGATTGTGTTCCTACATTTCCACCCGTAGCCATTAACACAGGAATAAAAAACGCTAAGGCAATAACATCTTCCAGGGTTGATGAATATCCCTTTATAACATTCCCGGCTAACAAATCCCCTATAAGGCAAACCAACAACCACGGAAGTCTTTTTTGAAAAGCTTTAATAGGAGAACTTATTAAAAGAGTATCTTCTTCAACTGCTATACCTGCCATTTTGTGTATATCCTCAGTTGTTTCTTCTCTAAGCACCTCTAATGCATCATCTACCGTGATAATCCCCATTAGCCTCCCATCTGCATCTATAACAGGAACAGCAAGGAGAGAATACTTGTTAATTGTTTTAACGGCAATCTCTTGGTCATCATCTACATTAACGGTCACAACCTTCTTATGCATTATATCCTTTACTAACAAATCCCTCTGAGCACTGATCAATTCTCTTAATGAAAGAACCCCTACAAGTTTATGATTTTCGTCAACTATATAAAGATAGTATATTGTTTCTGCATGACGTCCAAACTTTCTTACCATTTCTATTGCTTCCGGAATTGTAGTGTCTTGGGGTATATATACATATTCTGTCGTCATTATACCCCCAGCACTATCATGTGAAAGAAGAAGCAACCCTTTTATATTTTCCAGGTCATCAATTGGCAGCTTCTCTAATATTTTTTCAACCTTATTTTCGGGAAGCACTTGCAGCAGATCCACTATTTCATCAACAGACATCTCCCTAATAACCTTTTCTTTTTCCTTTTCCGGAAGGGAATTAATAATATCAAGCTGCATTTCAGGTTCAAGCTCATCTAATACTTCTGCAGCCTTTTCATAATCCATTAACTTAAAAAGATGCTTCTGACTGCCATTCTGTATTTCTTCCAAAACTTCAGCTATATCAGCAGGATGAAGCTTTAAAAAAAGTTCTTTTATCTGTGCTGTATCTCCTCTTTTAAGCAATACTTTAATGCTTTTTGTTAAGTTTATTCCATTTGATTCCATGTTGTTTTACTCCTTTCCGGAGGGAGAATCTTACAAACATCATATATGCGTAAGCGAATAGAGGATATGTAGGAATAGATCCCCCCTCCTTATTTTTTCAAATATATACTTTTTAATTCTACTTCCAGGGTCAGGATCCACCCTACTCACCTCCTACATGCAAAATAAAAAAACCTTTTCAACAAGTAAAAAGGTTGAT
>DUOC01000139.1 GCA_012839065.1 Thermoanaerobacterales bacterium
CTGCCGCATTGGTAATTCTTATAATTAATCCTTTGTCTCTTTTTATGCCCGGTTTCCAATTATCCTTTGGCGCAACTTTAGGTATAATTGTATTGTTTCCTCGCATAAGGAAGACGTTTTATTTTCTGCCAAAGGGTATTGCAGATTTGGTTTGTGTTACAATATCAGCTCAGCTTGGTATTCTCCCATTATTGATCTACTACTTTGGTGAAATTTCAATAATTTGCATTTTAACTAATGTATTAATTTTACCGCTTATTGGGGTAATTATTATACTTGGCTTTGTTTCAATTATAACCGCATTTATATTACCGCAAATAGGCAGTATAATAGGGGCAGTAAACAGTTTGCTAATCAAGCTAATAATAAATTCTTCATTGTTTTTTAGCAGGTTACCATATTCAACCATAAGCATAAAAACCCCTTCGATTCTCCTAATCATTACTTATTATTTGTTTTTATATTCTTTAATAAAGAGAAATAAGAAGGCTTTTACACTGTTAACTCTTTTAATTGTCATTATTATTTGGCATCCAATTGTAATTGGAGGGGTATCAGGGTTAGAAGTAACCTTTATTGATGTAGGGCAAGGTGATGCTATCTTTATTAAAACCCCTAAAGGTAAAAATATCATGATTGACAGTGGTGGTTTACCTGATTATTATTTAGGGGATTTTGACATAGGAACAGATGTAATATTGCCTTTTTTAAGATATAAAGGGGTACGTAAATTAGATATGATATTTATATCCCATATTCACGATGATCATATAAAAGGTTTTATTCCTGTTTTAGATGAAATAAGTGTAGATTATTTTGTACAGGCTCCTCAGAAGGTGTTAACTCCTAACTATAAGCTTTTAATTGATAAGTTGAAGAAGTATAATATACCTGTTATTTCTGTTTCAAAAGGCGATTATATTACATTAGAAAAAGATTTGGAATTATATGTTTTGCATCCAGATTTAGAGTGGATAAGCAGAGATCCATTCGATTTTAATAATAATTCTTTGGTAATAATGATGAAGTATAAGAACACTACCTTTCTCTTTACAGGTGATATAGAATCGGCTGCAGAAAGTAAAATTGCAGATGATTTTAGACTTCAATTGAAATCTGATGTGTTAAAAGTAGCACATCATGGAAGCAATACTTCTTCAATAGATTCTTTAATTGAAAATATCCAGCCTAGTATTGCTATAATATCAGTAGGTAGAAATACTTTTGGTCATCCGCATAATGATGTTATCAATAGAATAAAAGCCCTAGGAGTTGATATTTTTAGAACCGATGTAGATGGAGCAGTTACAATTAAAACTAATGGATATAAAATTAAATGTAATACGACAATTAAAAATTAATTAATATAGGTGATTATATGGATTTTTTTAAACTAATAAAGGAAATTAAATTGGGTCAAATACATAATCTTTATCTTTTTTTTGGCGACGAATATTTTCTTATAAGAGAAACAGTTGATTATATAAAGAAATCTTTTTTATGTAATGAGTTTGATGATATAAATTATAACAATATTGAAGGCAAAGAAGCAAGTTTAGAAGGTCTGATTTATTCCTCTAAAACGATGCCTTTATTTTCAAATAAAAGATTAATTGTGGTAAAAGATTTTCTAAAGCTTATGAACACTAAAAAAGAAGAAGAACTATTCTTACAGTTTATACAAGGACTTCCTGATCATTTATGTTTAATACTTGTTTCTCCTAAAATAGATAAGAGAACAAAAATTTATAAATCTATTACAAAAAATGGTGAAGCAATCGAATTCAAAACTTTTAAAGGTAATTTGCTTATTAGGTGGATTAAACAGAGATTTAGCGTGGCAGGTAAGAAGATCGATAAAGAAGCAGTTGCTTTTCTAGCTAGTAATTTTGATCGCGGGCTAGAGGAACTTAACAGCGAAATTAATAAAGTTATAACATATTCTGGGAGTAAACAAACTATTGAACAATCTGATATATTACCTATTGTAAGAACTACACTAGAAAATAACATCTTCTTACTAATGGATGCTATAGGTCAAAAAGATTCCCCAAAAGCTTTGTCTATATTAAATGATATAATAAAAGAAGGAGAAGCGCCATTATGGATACTATTTATGATTATTAGACAATTAAGACTAATTTATAGAAGTTTTCTTTTATTACAACAAGGATTTAATTTTAACGAGATCCACAAAACTTTGAAGGTGCATCCGTATGCATTGAAAAAAGCTATTGAGCAGAGCAATAACTTTAATATAATAAAGTTAAATAAAGCGCTTGATCTTGCCCTGGATACTGATCTAAAAATAAAACGAGGGGATATAGAGCCCAAAATAGCAGTCGAAACGCTTGTCACAACTATATCTTCAATATTGTAAGAATAAGAGGGGGATTTGCGTAAACTCCCCCCTCTTAAGCATACTATGAACTATATCCTTGATACCATGGATTTTCAAATTGCGGCGAAACTTGTGGTGAAGATTGTTGTGTTGAGCCGAATTGAGGTCCTCCACCATACTGGCTTTTCATATATTGGTAATGACTGCCATACTGATCAGGTCTACTATACATTGGATAAGTCGGTTTTGGAGTTGTAAAACCTTGTTGATTTATGTCTTGGCTTGTGTAAGTAGTCCCGTAATATTGACTTGGGTCATATTGAGAGAATTGTTGCATTGGCATAGTTTGTGATACTTGGCGCGCTATATTGCTGAGGCTCTGAAGCTGCTGACTGACGCTTTGGCATATTCTTTCTATTTGCTGAAGTTGTTGTACTGATCTGGATTCTGATTGTGTGATCTGTTGAAGTTGATTTTGGTTTTGTTGTTCTGAACGTACAAGTTGACTTGCCATTTGAGTTATAGTATTTAGATCTTGATGTGATTGCTGAATATGTTGCTGCATTTGTCTAATACTATCCATTTAATACACCTCCCTTGCAATTTTTGTAACCATATATATTTTTTGCTAAGTAATATAAATTTATTAGTGGTAAAAAAAACAAGAAAGCCTCACGAGGTTTTCTTGTTTTAAACAAAAATATATTAAAAAAATAAAGGAAAGGTTATTTACCTTCCCGAGTATTAACTAGCTGATTCATAGTTATTTAGCTTTTTATACAGGCTAGATTTTTTGCGAGCTGCTGTATTTTTATGTATTACACCTTTTGCAGCAGCTTTATCTAGTTTACTAACAGCATTGATAAGATTTTTTTCGGCTTCTTCAATATTTCCATCCGTTATAGCCTTTTCAAATTTTTTAATGGCTGTTTTTATGCTTGTTTTTACAATATTGTTCCGCATATTTCTTGTTTTTGCTATTTTGATTCTTTTCTTAGAAGATTTTATATTTGCCAAATTCACACCTCCTTATAAGTGTAATAACATGCTTTATTGTACCATGAAAATATCTAAAATGCAAGAGATACAAAACAGATATGTAGTTATTCTATGATAATGTCATATTGAAATTATTCTGATAAAATGTCAGTATGCGTAAGGAGATTTTAAATATGACACAAAAAGAAATATCACGGCTTAGAGTTATTAATCAAACCATTGATA
>DUOC01000015.1 GCA_012839065.1 Thermoanaerobacterales bacterium
ACTCATTAAAAGTATTGCCCATATTAAAAGAAACATTATCCTCGTGCCAAAGCACTCTACTGTTAAAACTAAAAAATAATTTGGACACACTAGAAGATATTCATGATCTTATAGAAGTATCAATACATAACAATCCTCCTGTCTCTGTAAAAGACGGTGGTATTATTAAGAAAGGATATAATGAAGAACTTGATGAGTTAAGATTAATATCAAAAGAAGGCAAAAATCTAATTGCTTCATTAGAAGATAAAGAAAGGCAAGAAACAGGCATAAAGTCGTTAAGAATTGGTTTCAATAGAGTATTCGGCTATTATATCGAAGTAACAAAATCGAACCTTTCATTAGTCCCTGACAGATATACAAGGAAACAAACTCTTGTTAACTGCGAACGATACATAACAGCTGAATTAAAAGAATTTGAGACAAAGATATTAGGTGCAGAAGAAAAGATAAAACTATTAGAATATGACTTGTTTACATTGATACGAGAAAAAATCTCATCACATATTGAAAGAATACAAAAAACCGCTAAGATATTAGCCAAACTCGATGTGCTTGCTTCTTTTGCTGAAGTATCATATATGAACAACTATATAAAACCTAAAATCACAAATAATGATGAGATAATAATTAAAAATAGCAGACATCCGGTAGTAGAATTAGTTTTAGAAGAAGAACTTTTTGTTCCTAATGATATTCATTTAGACTGTAATGAAAATCAAATGGTAATTATAACTGGGCCTAATATGGCGGGGAAATCAACATATATGAGACAAGTTGCCCTTATAGTCTTGATGGCTCAAATAGGGTGCTTTGTACCTGCAGATAGTGCAGAAATATCAATAGTTGATAGAATATTTACTAGAATTGGGGCATCTGATGATTTGGCAGCCGGTGACAGCACTTTTATGGTAGAGATGAAAGAAGTTTCATTAATTTTAAGAGAAGCCACAAAAAGAAGCCTTATAATTTTAGATGAAGTAGGAAGAGGTACAAGCACTTATGATGGTTTGAGTATTGCGTGGGCAGTAATAGAGTACATACATAATCATATAGGAGCAAAAACATTGTTCGCAACACATTATCATGAACTTACTCAGCTCGAAGGGAAACTGCAAAGAGTTAAGAATTACTGTATTTCCGTTAAAGAGAAGGATAATAATATAATTTTTCTAAGAAAAATTATAAAAGGCGGAGCTGATAGAAGCTACGGCATCCATGTAGCAAGCTTGGCAGGATTGCCAAAAAAAGTAATTAAAAGAGCCGGAGAAATAATGGAAAGTTTGAAGAATGTTGAAACAGCTGCATCATCAAATGTATCTGATAGAATTAGTATTAATAATAATCCAAAACAAGATAAGACGGTAAAGAATAAACAATTAGAATTATATAACTATGTAGAACAAAATGTTTTAAATGAAATTAAGGCTCTTGATATAATGACTATGTCTCCTATTGAAGCACTGAATTTTTTATATAAAATTAAAAAGAAAATTGATAATATAGAAGGATGATTGCTGTGACAAATAGAGTTATTATTCTTGATGACAGAACAATAAGCAAAATTGCTGCCGGCGAAGTGGTAGAAAGACCCTCATCAATAGTTAAAGAGTTAATAGAAAATGCCATTGATGCGCATAGTACACAGATCGAAATAGAGATTAAAAATGGTGGAAAAGATTATATAAGGGTAAGTGATAATGGCATAGGAATGAGTTCCGAAGATGCTAAACTAGCCTTTAGTCGACATGCAACAAGTAAAATAAGACAAATAAAAGACCTGTTCTCTATCAAAACACTTGGCTTTAGGGGGGAGGCACTTCCTAGTATTGCTTCTGTATCAGAAATCGAACTTATCACGAAAAGAAAAGAGGATTTATTTGGAACTAAAATAAAAATGTTAAATAACAGAATAGAGTCAATAGAAGAAATAGGCTGCCCTGATGGTACAATTGTTATAGTAAGAAACTTATTCAATAATGTTCCTGCGAGAAAGAAGTTTTTAAGAAAGAGTATATATGAATCAGGTTATGTAAGTGATGTGACTACCAGGATGGCCTTAATTAATCCTAATATCAATTTTAAGCTTATTAATGATGGAAAAACGATCTTTAATACTTATGGCAACAATGATCTTTTGAATACAATTGCGTGTGTTTATGGGAAGGATATTGCAGCTAATTTAATAGGGGTAGATATAAGAGATGCAAAATACTCTCTTGCAGGTTATATTTCTAATCCTCAGCTGACTCGTTCAAATAGAAACTATCAAACATTTTCCATTAATAATAGATTTGTTAAGGATAACATATTGCCAAATGCAGTAGATGATAGTTATAAAACACTGCTGCCAGTTAACAGATACCCTCTAGCAGTACTAAACTTTAATCTTCCAGGGGATGAAGTCGATATTAATGTACATCCTTCAAAAATGGAAATAAGGTTTAACAATGAAAAAGAAATCTATAACTTCGTTTATGGAGGGATTTCAAAATTATTAAGGGAAACTATCAATATCCCCAAAATAATTAATAATGAAAAAAATGAGGATAAAAAAAAGGAAACATCAATTAACGAGCAGTTAATGATAAATGAAGAAAAAAGCTTTATCGATAATATTATAGAATACAAACCTGTATTTGGTGAAAAAATAGAAGAAAGCGTTTCTTTTTATAAAAATACTGACTTGGAAGGATACAGTACTAACAAAATATATAATAAACAAACCAGTTTAACTTCATTAATACCTTTAAGTCAGCTGTTTTTAACTTACATATTAGCACAAGGCAATGATGAATTTTTTATAATTGATCAACATGCTGCACATGAAAGGATTCTATATGAGGAACTTATTGAAAAATACGAGAATAGAACAATCTATAAGCAAGAACTAGTATCACCCCTAATCTTCGACTTAACCCATAAAGAAAAAAGCATACTAATTGAAAATATTGATTTAATTGAAAAATTAGGTTTTAATATAGCAGATTTTGGACATGATACAATTATTGTAAGAACTATTCCTTATACCTTCAAAAATAAAGTAAATAAACAACTCTTTTTAGATATTGCTGATAAATTAGAATCATTAGGGCCTTATAAAGACGAAAAACAAAGGGATTTAGTAGTTATGATATCATGTAAATCAGCAATAAAAGCAAATGACAAATTAACAGAAATAGAAATTAAAACATTGTTAAAAAAGCTAGGAGAAACCAAATATCCATATACATGTCCCCACGGCAGACCTACAATTGTTTCAATGAGCCTGTTTGATTTAGAGAAGCGATTTAAAAGAAGATAAAGGGGGGATAGCGTGTTTGACAAGCCGCCACTAATAGTAATTGTTGGTCCTACTGCTGTGGGTAAAACAAAAAATGCTATAGAAGTTGCTAAAATGATAGATTCTGAAATAATTTCTGCCGATTCTATGCAGATTTATAAATATATGGACATAGGAACTGCAAAGCCTACACTAGAAGAAAGGCGAGGCATACCACATCATTTAATTGATATAGTGGAGCCTTCTGAAAAATTTAGTGTGGCAAATTATAAAAAATTAGCGGAAAATAAAATAAATGTAATTTTACAAAAAGGTAAAATACCGATATTAGTTGGTGGTACTGGATTATATATTACATCTGTAATAGAC
>DUOC01000140.1 GCA_012839065.1 Thermoanaerobacterales bacterium
CACCTGATGCTTTACGCTGTTTACAAAATTACCCGTGGCCCGGCAATATACGAGAATTGGAGAATACATTAGAACAGATGGCCGTAATGACTCCCGGCAGTACTATTACTCTAGGAGACTTACCGCCAAATCTTCGCAATGAATCTAATAGTGACATAGAGCGCTGGCAGGGGTATACTCTAAAAGATGCAGTTCGGGAATTTGAAAATCGGATAATTGAGCAAACAGTTGCTTCAACACCAAATTTGGCAGCAGCTGCTGAATCTCTTGGTATAGATATTTCAACTTTAACAAGAAAAAGGCGGCGATATCGTGAAAGCTCAGGTAAATTGCAATTATTGAGCAAAACTAATAATCATCAGAAGTAATAGCTAAAATATGATAATATTTATAATGTTTAACATTTAAGTAATAATCATGTGAATAAATGCAAGTCATATGTGCAGAAATGCACATTAGCAGCCCCGGCATCCGTCAATTGACACGAATTCTTTTGCGATAACCATTTCAATATTAAATATATGCATAAATGCACATTATGATAGTGATGATTTTTTATCATAATAATATCATAAGACCTGTAAAATATGGCAGGTCTTTATTTTATGTAAATTAGAATAATCTTGGCATTAATGTTGCACTATATAAAGTAAAGTCTGCCATTATATTAGAGTGCAGATGAGAACACTAGGAGGGATAGAGTATGGATTTTCGGTTAAGTGAAGATCTGCAACTTTGGAGAGAGACTGTACATGAGTTTACGGATAACGAAGTAGCACCATATGATGAGGCTATGGACCGTGCTAATGATTTGCCTTGGGATATTATTCACAAAATGAGTGATGCAGGTATGTTTGGCATACCTTATCCGGAAGAGTATGGGGGATCCGATATGGGTTCTTTAGCCGGAGCAATTACTATCGAGGAACTAGCCAGGGGATCTGCTAGTATTGCATTGACATTAGATGCTCACTGGCTGGCAACAGATCCGATTCATCTTTTTGGCACTGATGAGCAGAAAAAGAAATACTTGCCTGATCTAGTTTCCGGCAAAAAGATAGGGGCATTTGCACTTACAGAACCAGGCGCAGGATCTGATGCAGCCGGTATTATCAGCACTGCTGTTCGCGACGGCGACCATTGGATTTTAAATGGTACCAAGGCTTGGATTACTAACGGCGGAGCAGCTGAAGTGTATGTAATTGCTGTAAAAACAGATAAAACCAAAGGCGCTCGCGGCATATCAACTTTTATTGTGGAAAAAGGAACACCTGGATTTAGTATCGGCAAGAAAGAAGACAAAATGGGCTGCCGAGGATCAGTGACAACCGAGCTAATATTAGACAACTGTAGAATTCCGGAGTCTAACCTTCTAGGGAAGGAAGGTGAAGGCTTTAAGATAGCCATGGTGGCTTTAGACTTTGGAAGAACTTGTATTGGGGCAATGGGGGTAGGCACGGCTCGGTCGGCAATGGAGAAAGCAGCTGCTTATGCTAACCAGCGTCATGCATTTGGTGCTCCGATAGCCAGATTGCAAGCAATACAATTTAAGATAGCTGATATGGCTATGGGAATTGAAGCTGCTAGGTTCATGGTGTATCATGCCGCTTGGAAGCGAGACCAGGGGCAGCGTTACTCTCACGAGGCAGCAATGGCTAAAGTCTTTGGGTCAGAGGTAGCTATGAAGGCTTGCCGAGAGGGTATCCAGATTTTTGGAGGCAACGGTTATTCCCGGGACTATCCTTTGGAAAGGTATCTGCGAGATGCTAAACTTCTTGAGATTGGTGAAGGTGCATCAGAAGTACTGCGTATGGTTGTTGGTATGAATATGCTTAAAGAGTTTGCGTAATTGGAGGGACCTATTGTGCACATTGTAGTCTGTATTAAACAAGTACCGAAAACACTGGATGTACGTGTTGATCCTGTTACTCACAATCTTATACGCGAAGGCATTGAAAGCACAATCAATATGTTCGACGAGAATGCCCTGGAAGAAGCCTTTTTGCTTCGCGAGAAATTTGGAGGCAAAGTCAGTGTGATTAGTATGGGTCCTCCCCAAGTACGAGAAGCCCTGCGGAAAGCGTTGGCAATGGGTGCTGACGAAGCTTACTTGCTTTGTGATCCTTCACTAGGTGGTGCCGATGTGTTAGCCACAGCCTATACATTAGCTCAGGGAATAAAAAAGCTGCAGCCTGTAGATTTAATCTTATGCGGGCGTCATGCTGTAGATGCTGATACGGGTCAAGTAGGTCCGGAATTAGCTGAACAGCTGGGGTGGCAGCAGGTAACAATGGTTAAACGTTTGGAGTGTGATGGCAGTAAAATTACAGCTTGGCGAGAATGTGAAGAAGGGACTGCTGTTTGGGAATTACCATTTCCGGCGGTGGTAACTGTAGGCAAAGAGATTAATAAGCCTCGGTACCCAACTCCCATTGGGATTATCCGATCCGGCAAGAAACAGATTACAACCTGGTGTGCTGATGATCTAGATGCAGATGAAGATAAGATAGGGTTAGCCGGTTCTCCTACCAGAGTGATACGTATGTTTTCGCCTGAAAGAACCTCCCATGTGGAGATGCTTACCGGCGAAAATGAAGAAGTAGCCCGTCAGCTTGTAGCAAAACTAAGAGAGCATAAAATTCAACTGTAGGGAGGTTTGGATTATGCATGACATTTGGGTAGTTGCCGAACTAGCAGGTGGGGGTCTGGCTCCGGTTAGCTTACAGCTGCTGGGGAAAGCCCGTCAGCTGGCGGATCAATCTGGTGGTAGAGTTATAGTATTTGTTATGGGGCATGAAATTGTGCCATTAGGACAGGAGTTGATAAAATATGGTGCAGATGAAGTAATAATTGGTGACCATCCTGAACTGGCATTCTACAGGACACTGCCTTATGCGCGTGTTATGACTCATATACTCCAAGAGAGAAGGCCCAACATAGTCCTTCTGGGTGCTACCAGTCAAGGTCGTGATTTAGCACCTAGAGTAGCGGCACGATTACAAACAGGGCTAACAGCAGATTGTCTGGATTTGAGTATTAATGAAGAAGGGCTTCTAGTGCAAACTAAACCTTCTTATGGTGACAATGTAATGGTAGATATTGTTATTCCAGAGCATAGACCGCAAATGGCTACAGTGCGTCCGAATGTATTTCCTCTGCCAGAAAGAATAGAGGACCGCAAAGGTAAAATCACATCGGTAACGGTGAACCTCGAACCTGACGACCTAAAAACAGTAGTTAAGGAAATTATTGATGAGAAGCATGAAGCATCTCGCTTGGAAGAAGCCGATGTGGTGGTTTGTGGCGGACGAGGCATGGGTTCAAAAGAGAACTTTGAACAGCTTTATGTTCTGGCTGATGCTTTAGGCGGGGCTGTTGGAGCTACTCGGCCAGCAGTTGACGAGAATTGGATTGATGACTCATATCAAATAGGGCAAAGCGGAAAGATGGTAGCACCTAAGCTGTTTATTGCCTGTGGGGTGTCGGGAGCTGTCCAATTTACGGTTGGAATGGAGAAATCCAAGATTGTAGTAGCCATTAATAAGGATGCCAGTGCACCTATATTCAACTTTGCTACCTATGGTATTGTTGGTGATGTGCGGGAAATTATTCCGGCAATTTTACAAGAGATTACAACAGCCTAAAAAAGTGAAACAAGAAATTGAAAGGAGTGCGATAAAATGAAGTCTAAGGTAATAGACTTAGATGCAGCATTAGATAATGTCAAAGATGGTATGAGCATTATGATCGGGGGATTCCTCGGGTTAAATGCACCACTTGCCTGTATTGACCGAATGGTAGAACGGGGTATAAAGGATTTAACCCTTATTACAGCGGTAAACTCTTATGTTGGTGGTGGTTTAGGTATTGGAAAACTGTTTGAGAATCACCAAATCAAAAAGTACATTGGCTCTCATGTTGGTACTTGTCCAGCTGCAACAGAGCAGCATGTAAAGGGTGAAATTGAAGTAGAGTATTTTCCACAAGGGACAGTAGTCGAAAAAATAAGAGCTGGCGGTGCAGGGCTTGGTGGAGTGCTTACCCCGGTTGGTGTGGGAACATTGATGGAAGAAGGGAAACAAAAAATTGAGATTGATGGTCAGACATATTTAGTAGAAAAAGCTCTTAAAGCAGATGTAGCCATTATTAAAGGTTATAAGGCGGACAAAGTAGGAAATATTCTTTATCGCGGTACACCTAATACAAATCCGTTGATGCCTTTGGCAGCTGATTATGTTATAGCTGAAGTAGATTATATAGTAGAACCGGGAGAAATTGCACCTGATCAGGTTGGAACTCCGGGTATTCTAATAGATGCAGTAGTTATGGGTTATGGCGAAGAGAAGACCCATGAAATTTTCCGAAACATCTGGATTCGGGACAAGAAATTAGCGTAGAGGAGGATAAGAAGATGGAATATCGTGAACTTATTGCTCGCCGGGCAGCCCAAGAGTTCAAAGATGGCTATGTTGTGAATCTGGGCTTCGGTATCCCTGTTTTAGCAGCGTCATATATCCCTGAAGGGGTCGAAGTAATCCTTCAGGGCGAAAACGGAATTTTTAACTTTGAGACGGTAAGTAAGGTAGGTGAGGAAGATCCCTATCTTGCTGATGCTGCTTGTCAGCCTGTTAGGGTTCTTCCCGGAGGTTCTACAGTGGATATAGCCATGTCTTTTGCTATAATACGCGGCGGACATGTAGATGCTACTATTCTAGGCGCATTAGAGGTAGACCAAGAAGGCAACATTGCTAACTGGGCACTGCCGGCAGCCCCTGGGAAATTGGTGCCTGGTATGGGCGGAGCCATGGATCTGCTGGTAGGCGCAAAGAAGGTTATTTGCACATTGCAGCACACAGATAAAAAAGGAAGATCTAAAGTCCTAAAGAAGTGCAAACTCCCATTATCAGCAGCCAAGGTTGTCGACCTTATCATTACTGAACTGGCTGTTATGGAAGTAACACCTGAAGGGCTGGTGCTGAAGGAAGTTGCTCCAGGAGTTACAATTGATCAAGTAAAAGCAGTTACTGAAGCCGACCTGATTATACCCGATTCTGTACCGGAGATGGTGCTGTAAATAAAATCCCAAGCGTGATTGACTCACGTTTGGGGTTTTTTATCTCTTTTACGAATTGTACAATCCAAACTGCATTCACTGCAGTTGCATCCTTTATATTTCATAGTTATATTATGCCATAGAGTCCGGAATGCAATCAGACAAAATACTGACATAATGATAATTTCAAATATATGCATGTACGACACACCCCTTTTTTACATAAATCCAAGTCTCAATCCGATTTGATATATCAGCACAGATATAATCCATGCCGCAATTAACCCGTACAGTACTGAAATAACAGTCCATTTAATAGATTTGGTTTCGTTTTTGATAGTACCTATTGTTGCAATACAAGGTGCATAGAGAAGGGTCATAACCATAAACGAATATGCAGAAAGGGGAGTAAAATGCTGACTGATCGCAGTATTCAGTCCATATATGCCCCCTTTATAGACAACACCTAATGTGCTGACAACAATCTCTTTTGCTAAAACTCCAAATATGAGGGCTATTGCAGCCTGCCATGTACCAAATCCTGCCGGTTTAAATATAGGTGCAATAACTGAACTTATCCTTCCTATAAAGCTTTCACTGCTTGCATATTCCACATTAAAAGGCAGACTGGATAGAAGCCATACTATAATTACTGCTGCCAATATGATAGTTCCTACCTTCTTCAGGAAATCGCTTACCTTTTCCCACATATAGATAAGAACACCCTTAATCGTAGGAAATCTGTAAGGAGGAAGTTCAATGATAAATGACGAATCCTCATTTTTCGGCAGTACCTTTCCAAACAGTTTTATACTTATTACAGCCATTAATATGCCTATTAAATATAGAGAACTTATTATGAGAGGCTGATTTTTAGAGAAAAAGATACTTGTAAAGAGTATATAAACAGGTAATCGTGCACTGCATGAAATAAATGGATTAGCCAAAATAGTAAGTATCTTGTCTCGTTTATTTTCAAGTGTCCTTGTAGACATAAGTGCAGGCACATTACACCCAAATCCAAGGAGAAAAGGTATAAAAGCCTTTCCGTGAAGCCCTATACTTCGCATAGGTCCATCCATAACATATGCTACTCTTGCCATATAGCCGCTGTCTTCTAACACTGCAATAGCTATAAACAGCATAAACAGAACAGGGAGTATTTCTAAAACAGATCCTAAACCATTTATTATTCCATCAACAATGAACGATATAAATAATTGGGAAGCACCTATACTAATCAAAGCTGTCTCTGTCCATTTGCTTAAAGCAGAAAATCCATATTCCACCCATTCTATAAAAGGTGCACTAAAGCTGAAGGTAAATGTGAAAACAAGCCACATGATAGCTAAGAATATTGGTATTCCCAGTATTTTATGGGTTACTATTTTATCTATTTTATCGGTAGGTGAAACTATATCTTTCTTAGATTCAGTAACAAATTGTTCAGTTAAATCTTCAATAAACTCGTACCTTTTTGAAATAATACAAGAATCAAGATTAACCCCAAGTTCTTTTTCTAATGCTTTTCTCAAAGATCGAACATGTTTTATGATTTCTTTACCATTATTTGTATTTTGGATCTGTCCTATTACATTATTGTCATCTTCTAATAATTTAATTGCCATCCATCTTACAGGGTATTTTGCAATTATTTCTCTATCCTTTTTTAAAACTTGAACTAGCTTATCAATCTGCTCCTCAACTTTTTCACCATAATCTACCTTAAATTCAGTATCTCTTTTCATATTGCTGTTTTCTATTATTGTTTTTATTATTTCATCTATACCTTTTCCTTTTGATGCAATGGTAGGTACTATTTTTACACCGAGGGCTGATGACAGCTTTTCTATGTCAATTTCAATACCCATTTTTTTAGCTTCATCCATCATATTTAACACAATTAATACATTTGCCCCCATTTCAAGCATTTGAACGGTAAGATACAGATTTCTATTTAAATTAGTTGCATCTAATACATTAGCTACTATGTCAGGCTTTTCATTAAGTATATATTCTCGTGCAATTATTTCATCTTCTGAGTATGCTCCTAAACTGTATGTTCCCGGCAGATCTACTATCTTTATTAACTTGCCTTCATAGAGAATTTTTCCTTCCTTTTTTTCAACAGTAACTCCGGGCCAGTTTCCTACATGCTGTTTTGCACCTGTCAGGTTGTTGAAGAGGCAAGTTTTTCCAGTATTAGGGTTCCCTGCTAAAGCTACAGTTAAATTAGCCATTTATATACACCTCCGTTTGTTAGTCTTGACTAACATCATTGCGCAAAATATTTACTAGTATTTTTTGTGCAATACCTTGCCCTATGGCGAATCTGCTTTTACCTACTAATATTATCAATGGACCGCCGCTGTTGGTAACTACGTGAATAGAAGCACCTTCTATAATGCCCATCTCCATCAATCTGTTTCTTACATTTTTACCGCCCCTAATTTCTCTTACTATTACTGTCATACCCGATTTGATATTGTTTAGAGTATCGATATTATAATCCATAATGAATACCCCCTGTGAATATATGATGAAGCCATTTTTTAGATTATCTACAGCGTAATTTACTGCATGTCTGTATAATTATCGCAGAATTCCATAAGCTTATTTATTGTAACAGAACTAATGGAATGTTCAATTAAACATGCGTCTCTTTGTGCTATTTCCTGATCTACACCTAGTATATCTGCAAAAAATCTAACTAATAGCTCGTGTTTTTTCTTTACCTTAGCTGCTTCTTTTCGACCGCTGTCAGTAAGGTCTACAGGACCATATTTTTCCTGTGTGACTAATCCGGCCTTCTTAAGTTGAGATACTGCTTGATGAACACTAGATTTTGCTACATTTAAAGAATCGGCTAAGTCAGTGATCCTTACTTTATCATCTTGCAGACTTATATTTAGTATTGTTTCAAGGTAATCTTCAAGAGAAGGAGAAACCTTGACATTATTAGATGCCATAATTATCACTTCCCGATAAAAAAATTAGTCTAGCCTAACATTTATTTTAACACTGAAAAAGAATAATCTCAATAGGTAAGATAACTAGAATTTCATTAAAAGATTAAAATAAACGGGTTTATCTAATTATATGGTATAATTATTATAATAAATCAAGATTTAGAGAATTTATAGAGAATTTTTATGTGAATGCACAAATTGGGAACGGTTCCAAATTATTCATGGCTTGATCTGTAGTGCCCATTTTGTTGTTGGTGCTGTCTATGAATTATGCGACACAATGATTTGTGGGGAATGATGCCCCCATCGTTCTGCATACGGGTTGGCGGCAGCCATATGTGTATCGCTTTTTGCCGGCTTACTCTTATGATGTTACTGGGTTTCGCTTACTGCGCTAATCTAAATCTTCCTAAGGGGAGATTCTATTGGTCGGATTC
>DUOC01000141.1 GCA_012839065.1 Thermoanaerobacterales bacterium
AATTCACAAAAACATCTAATATTTGGGGCGTAAAAAACAACAATTACGGGACTAATACAAACAGAGTAGTGCTTTTTGTAAAAGGTGGCGGAGGGGGAATTAGCTGAATTAGCAAAATTTATATTGACAAAAAATATAAATAATGCTATAGTATCTACAACAACTAAATAAAAAACTCTTATCGAGAGTAGGTTGAGGGACTGGCCCGATGATGCCCGGCAACCGGCAGTTGTAGTTTCTAAAAACTAGCTGCAGCGGTGCTAATTCCTGCAGAACAAAGTTCTGACAGATGAGATAGTTATGTGTATACAAACCTCTTCTTTTTGTCAGAAGAGGTTTTTTAATTTAATTTCTGGGAGATGATATTCGGATGATTTATATTGAAGAATTAACGAAAATATATCCCTCAAAATATGGGGATGTAAAAGCCCTTGATGGAATAAACATTCATGTAAAGAAGAACGATATTTTTGGTGTTATAGGTTTGAGCGGGGCAGGTAAGAGTACCTTGTTAAAATGTATTAATATGCTGGAAACACCTACTTCCGGTTCTATAACAATAGACGGAATTGAGATGACAACATTAACACCAGGTGAGTTAAAAGAAACCAGGAAAAAGATAGGCATGATCTTTCAGCACTTTAATCTGCTCTCATCAAGAAGCGTCAGAGGGAATATTGCATTCCCATTGGAGATAGATGGTGTGGATAAAAAGAGGATTGATAAAAGGGTTGATGAACTTTTAAGTCTTGTAGGGCTTACGGATAAAGCCCAAAGCTTTCCATCTCAACTGTCCGGCGGTCAAAAGCAGCGTGTGGGAATTGCAAGGGCTTTGGCAAACAATCCTAAGGTTTTACTATGTGATGAAGCTACTTCAGCCCTTGATCCTCAAACTACTCTATCTATATTAGACTTACTGAGAGATATAAATAAAAAACTTGGGATTACAATCGTACTCATAACCCATGACATGAATGTAATAAAACAAATATGTCAAAATGTAGCAGTTATAGATAATAGCAAGGTTGTAGAACAAGGCTCTATACTTGAAATATTCTCAAATCCTAAAACTAAAACAGCAAGGGATTTTATTAAATCGGTCTCATTTTCGGAGATACCTGATGAGCTTCAAAAAAAGATAGATAAATTAGAACTTGATTCTTCTGAAGGGATAGTGATTAAGATTGGATTTGTCGGCAAAATAACAGCAAAACCTATTATATCAACACTGGTAAAAAAATTTGATGTGGATGCTAATATTCTATATGGAAACATTGACTACATCCAAGATACACCTTTTGGTACGCTTATAATAGAACTTAAAGGGAATAATGGGAGGACAGGTAAGGCTTTGGAATATTTAGAGGAGTTAGGGGTAAGTGTTGATGTAATAAGAGGATCAGAGCATATGGAGCATCACTAATCTTAGTATCACTAATCTGCTTTATAACTAAGACAGGAGAGGTGGTTAAACATGCAAATAGCAAATTTGCTTATAGAACCTACGGTTGAAACTCTTTATATGGTATTTACAGCTACTATTTTTGCAACAGTGTTCGGTATCCCCCTTGGGATATTATTAATGGTTACAGATAAAGGGCAGATCCTACAAAATCTGCCGATTAATAGAATATTTGGTACTATTGTTAATGTACTTAGGTCTATTCCTTTTATTATATTACTTTTTCTTTTGATACCATTCACACGTTTATTAGTAGGGAAAGCTATAGGGACAACAGCTTCAATTGTTCCTCTTTCTATAGCTGCAGTTCCTTTTATGGCAAGGCTTACCGAGACAGCGTTAAGAGAGGTTGACAAGGGTATTATTGAGGCAGCTCAATCAATGGGGGCTTCCCCCATTCAAATAATTAAAAAGGTATTAATCCCTGAAAGTTTACCATCAATAGTTTCGGGGATTACAATAACAATTATAAATTTGGTGGGATATTCAGCTATGGCAGGTGCAATGGGAGGAGGTGGCCTTGGGGATTTAGCAGTAAGATACGGTTATCAACGATTTAAGTTGGACATTATGTTGTATACTGTAATAGTTCTTGTTGTAATAGTGCAGCTAATTCAAGCAGTCGGAGATTTTATCGTAAAGCAAATTTCAAAGAACCGTTAAATTTCTAAAACAATATTTTAAAATAAAAGGAGGAGATTTATTTTGAAAAAATTAGTAAAAAGGAATGTAATATCTTTAATTCTGTTGGTAGGGATTATGGCGCTTATAGTAACAGGGTGTGGGTCAAATCAAGCCAATGAAGCAGATCCGGAAGGTGAAAAGGAATTTGTTACTATTGATGTAGGTGCAAGTCCAGTTCCACATGCCGAAATCCTGGAAGTTATCAAACCACTTCTTGAAGACGAGGGTATAAAGCTTAATATCATTGAATTTACGGACTATGTTACACCCAATTTAGCACTGGCTGATGGAGAACTTGATGCAAACTATTTCCAGCATATACCTTATCTTGAGGCTTTCGCAAGTGAGCGAAATTTAGATTTGACTTATAATGCAAAAGTTCATATTGAACCTATGGGTGTATATTCAACGAAGATAGAAAGTCTTGACGAAATAAAAGAAGGTGCTTCAGTAGCTATTCCGAACGATCCAACAAATGGCGGTAGGGCTTTACTTTTACTGGAAAGTGCAGGTTTATTAAAACTAAAAGAAGGGATAGGAATAGATGCAACTAAAAACGATATTGTAGAAAACCCGAAAAATCTTGATATTAATGAGCTTGAAGCAGCTACTCTGCCTCGGGTTCTGGAAGACGTAGATATTGCTGTTATAAATACAAACTATGCACTTGAAGCAGGCTTTGTCCCTACTGAAGATGCTCTGTTTATCGAAACTTCAGATTCACCATATGTAAATGTGCTGGCTGTTCGTAAAGGGGATGAAAACAGACCAGAACTTGTTAAACTGGCTGAAGCACTGAAATCACCTGAAGTTAAACAGTTTATCGAAGAAAAATATGGTGGTGCTGTTGTTCCTGCTTTTTAAATAATTGCAGTTAAAAATCAGAGGTGATGCAGTGTGAGTGTTAAAATTGGTATAATTGCTGGCACACCAATTGATACCCAAATGGGTGTTGATTTAATAAAAAAGAAAGGATTTGAAGCAGAAGGAGTACATACTGCCGCAAATCCCGAAGAGCAAACAGTTCTTCAATTTTTGTATCCAAATTTATTAACTCAAAAGGTTATAGATATAATAAGTGATTTTGAAATAAAGGGTATTTATAGAACTATAATTTACTGTAATTCTTTATCATCTTCTATAGATCTAGAAAAAGTGCGGGCAAAACAGCCGAAAACATTACTAGTTACACCTCTGGATATATACTGCAGGCTTGCAAGAAATTACACAAGTATTATGCTCTGGGCAGCTAATGCCCAGAGTCTTGCAGGCATTGAAAAGGTTTTCTATGAACATAATCCTTCTATACAAATTTTAGGGCTGTCAATGCTTCCTGTAGTTGAGGCTATAGAAAGGCTCAGCCTTCCTGAAGATATAATCGAACAGTTTAACATGTCAAGCATGGCCCCAAGGCTACCCCGAATTGAAGCACTAGTCCTCGGCTGTACTCATTTCCCATATTTGAAAGATAAATTATCAGTTTCTTTTGAAGTAATAGATCCGACAGAAAAGATGCTGGAAGTTTTAATGGAATATAAGACTAACTAAAGGAGACCGTTAAGGTCTCCTTTAGTTTATTCTATATCCTCAAATCTATCTTTCAGCTTATCCATAACTGAAGGCATTGTGGTGTATTCCATCTCATCTAAGCCTAAACGGTGAGGCTCAAAAGGTCCTAAACGTCTTAAGTAGTCTGCCAAATCGTTCGCTTTCTGTCTGGCATTATCAAATGCTATGTCTGCAAAGAAATCTTGAGGTCCTATAAATTTGCCGTTACACATTTGGAAACCTAATGCTACTACTCTAGGCGGACCATCAAACCTGGTTGGTGTGGCATTATTTAAAGAAACCGGCATTAAAGGTCCGGAGTGTGAGCCTCTCATCCAGCCGCTTACTAAATGAGGATTTGCAAATGGTTCCAGAGCTTCGCCTACAGCAGGCAGTCCGCTTTGGCATCTGACGATACAGACAGGGTCATCTTTGCCTACATATCTTCCAGCTAACAAGTTGAGGCGCTGGGTTGAAGAAGTCGCTGCAATTTCTCCCGTTGTTTTACTGAATATGTTCTTTATACAATATCTTCCCGGAGCACCTATGAAGATTAACAGATTGTACAATTCTTCCGGAAGGGAGAAAATAATTTTTTTATTTTCTATTAGATCATGTACTTCAAATTTAAAACCTTCGTGCATTTTAGGGTCAATAACAAGACCTATAGTATTAAACGGATCTGCAAATATCTTGTAAAGAGGGTAGTTCCATGCCCCTGGTTCTGTTTTATCTGCCATAAAAATAATTACAGGCTCACTTGGTCTCTCAACAAATTCCATTTCTGCGATACCAGGTCCTAATCCCTTAATATTCCCTGAAAAACTATCTTCAAGCAGATCTTGCCCAGCTCCGTAAAGTTTTAATTTTTTAGCTACTTCTGTTGCTTCTTTAAATGTATCCCAAGCAAGTTCGTGAATATTAGCGGAGTCTATACCTTCTTTATGTGTTAGGAAGAGATTAATATCATCTCCCACATGAGTTACGTGGAAATCAATAAGCAGCCCTTTATTTTTTTGTTCCAGGCACTCTTTTACTTTTTCTAAAAGAGCAGGATGAACACTGGAATGGCCTACAAATCCACCGATGTCTGCCTTGACTGCTGTTAGAGTAATCTTGCTTTCCATAAACTTTTCCTCCTTTTACTTATATCCCGTATATTTAATTTAATGTGACATACTATAGTACTAATATTTCTACATAGGCTATAATATTCCTTCAATATTATCATAATTATATATCATGAATATAACATATATTATTTAAGAGCACATATTAATATGCAGAATAACTTTTGTATAAAATAAACACAATATGCTAATAGATATAATTCTTTTGGAGGTGTGCCAAATGAGTGAGGAAATTAAATTTGGGACCGATGGATGGAGAGGAATAATAGCGAAAGATTTTACATTTGACAATGTAAATTTAGTTGCCGGGGCTATTGCCCTTTACATAAATAGACGAGGGCTTTCGGATAAAGGTGTAGTTGTAGGGTATGATAAAAGATTTTTATCTGAACAATTTGCCGAATCTACAGCAGAAGTATTGGCAAGACACGGTATACCTGTTTTTTTATCGGATAAACCTGTTCCAACTCCTGTAGCAGCATACGCAATAAAAGTTTATGATACTGCAGGTGCAGTTATGATAACAGCAAGCCATAATCCGCCATATTATAACGGTATGAAATATATACCAGAATATGCAGGCCCTGCGCTTCCACATATTACCGGAGAAATTGAAGAAAATCTTAAAAAAATAATTAGCAAAAGCGATAGAGGAATCTATTTTAAAGGGAAACACATATTAGGCAAGCATATCATAAAGCGATTCAATATTGATGAAATATATTTAGAACACATAAAACAGTTAATACCTTTTGATGATATGAGAAAAGTGAAGCTGAAGGTTATAATTGATCCGATGTATGGGGCAGGTATAGGATATCTCAAAAATTTATTTGATGATCTTGGTTGGTCTGCTCGGGAGATTAATAATAAGGATGATCCATTGTTTGGTGGGAACCTTCCGGAACCAACTAGTGATCGGCTTACCACATTAAGGGAATGGGTTATTAAAACAAATGCGGCTTTTGGGCTGGCACTTGACGGTGATGCAGATAGGTTTGGTGTTATTGATTCAGATGGAAGCTATATAAGCTCAAATCAAGTTCTCTATATCCTGTTGAATTATTTAATAAACAGGAAAGGATTACGGGGACCGGTTTGCAGGACAGTTGCAACGACTCATATGCTGGATGTAATTGCAGAAAAATACGGTATGAACATAATTGAAACCCCTGTTGGTTTTAAATATATTGGTGAATGTCTTTTTAAAGAAAGAGCTATTTTAGGCGGTGAAGAGAGTGGGGGGCTCAGTATCATAGGTCATATACCGGAAAAAGACGGAATTCTTGCCAACGCATTGATGGCGGGGGTTTCTGTCTTGGAAGGCAAAAGTTTTAAAGATATAATAAATGATATTAAATCTGTATTCGGTTATAAAGTAAGTAAAAGGCTCGATATAAATTGTTCTAGAGAAAAGAAACAAGAGATACTCGATAAAATGACTACTTTTAAACCTGATAAATTGATCGATAAAAAAGTTGTTGAAACGATTACTATAGATGGGCTTAAACATGTTATGGAAGATGGGAGTTGGTGTTTGGTGAGACCCTCAGGAACTGAAGCCCTTTTTAGAATATATGCTGAAGCCGGGGATATTGCAGAAGTGGAAGGAATACAGAATGAGGTAAGGGATTCCCTGGGTTTATAAAAAAAGAAGGTCGGCTAAAAAGTCCGACCTTTAGTTATTGCTATGGAAACAGCTTTTCCCAATAAATTCTCTTATTATAGAATTAGGCGGTATTTCGTCTTCATAATCCAGCGGGAGAAAATAGCTTAGAAACTTTAGTAGAGTGTGTGCTTTAGAAAACTCTTTATTTGTGTTATCAATTTTTTGAAGCAAGGGTTCAGCATAACGTTTTAATACAGCTAGTTCATAGATTAATGCCGAGTTAAACATGGCATCAGCTTCTTCTTGGAATGGGAAAATATATTTTTCTTCGCCCCTTCGTACTAAAGGCCACATTTTTATAGTATTTATAGGATCATTTGACCGAAATTCTGAATCTCGAACAATTCTCCTGATTATACGGGTATCAGTTGTAGGTATTCTGTTATGGTCATCTATATTTAATTGTGTTAAAGCACTTACATAAACCTTAAACTTGTATTTTCTAAATATAGGAGATGCTATACGATCGTTTAGGCCATGTATCCCTTCTACAATTACCGGCTGATCCCTTTCTACCTGCAAAACCCTTCCTTTATCTTCCCTTAACCCAGTATGAAAATTATAAATGGGGACTTCTACTTTTTCGCCTTCCAAAAGTTGTACAAGGTGCTGATTGAACAATTCTACATCAACTGCATCTATTGATTCAAAATCGTAATTACCATATTCGTCTACAGGCGTTAATTCTCTGTCTACAAAATAATCATCGAGGGAGATAGAGATGGGTCTTAAACCGTTTACCCTAAGCTGAACAGACAACCTTTGGGCAAAAGTAGTTTTACCCGAGGAAGAAGGACCGGCAATAAGTATAACTCTGATATTATCAATATCTTCACAAATTAAATCTGCAATTTGTGCAATCTTTTTTTCGTGCAGTGCTTCAGCTATACGTATTAATTCTCTCCCATGGCCTCTAGATATGTGGTTGTTTAAGGAACCTACATCAACAACACCCAAAATCTTACCCCATCGTTCTGATTCTTTAAATATTTTTGCCATCTTCGGCTGGTCAGAATACTTAGGTACTTTTGAAGGGGAATCGGTATTTGGAAACATCAAAATAACGCCTGGCGGATAGTAGATAAGATCGAATTCTTTCAGGAAGCCGGTGCTCGGTACCATATAGCCATAAAAGTAATCTCTATGCCAACCACAGGAATACACATTTATATAAGGGTCTTTTCTATATTTCAACAAACGAACCTTGTCGAATTGTTTGTCTTTCTTAAATAATTCGATTGCCTCCTCTAGTTGAACGGATTCCTTTATGAAAGGCTCATCTCTATCAATTATCTGCTTCATTCTCTTTTTTATAGATGAGACATCGTTCCTGGATAGAAATCTATCACCTAATATCTCACAGTATATGCCGTTTCCCAGAGAATGCTCTATAGAGATCCTACAGTTTTCTATAACTTCCCTGGCTGCCCTTACAAATACACAAGACAGGCTTCTTACATATATCCTTTCGCCATCCTCTTTTGAAAGGTCTATAAACTCCAGGTTAAAATCGCCGCTAGGTTTATATGTCAATTCCTTTAATACATTATTAATCTTTGCTGCTACAATAGGTGAACTGTATCTAC
>DUOC01000142.1 GCA_012839065.1 Thermoanaerobacterales bacterium
AAAGAACCGGGTTCCAGATAAGCTTTCGGAAAAGTATATGCTTTGGGATCCCCATTAACAGATATCTTATCAATAGCCGGGCCTCCGGGATAGCTGAGCCCTAAAATCCTTGCTGTTTTATCGAATGCTTCTCCTGCAGCATCATCTCTAGTTACACCCATTATTTCATATTCACAATGATCTTTAATATATACAATATGTGTATGACCTCCCGAAACCACAAGACATATAAACGGGGGAGTAAGATTTGGATCCTCAAGAAAATTAGCATAGATATGCCCTTCTATATGATTGACCCCTATAAGTGGTATATGATGCACATACGAAATCGCTTTTGCTGCAGAAAGCCCTATTAAAAGTGCTCCAATAAGTCCCGGTCCTCGAGTAACTCCTATTAAATCAATGTCAGATAAAGAAACCCCTGATTCAAGAAGAGCCTCCTCAATAACAGGAATAATATTCTCAACGTGTTTCCTTGAAGCTAGTTCCGGAACAACACCTCCATATTTCTTATGAAGGTCAATCTGAGATGAGATAATATTTGATAAAATCTCCTTACCGTTTTTTACAACTGCAGCTGAAGTCTCATCACAGGATGTTTCAATTCCAAGAATTAATTGGGTCTCTTCACTGTCCATACCCATTAAGTCCTCCTTTTTATATAGGTTCCATCAAGATTGGGCAGTTTTTTAAATCTTTAATATTGCACCCTTGCTTGCAGATGTAACAAGTTTGCTGTAGCGATACAAATAAGTTCCTTCTTCTGCTTTTGGCTCCGGTTTTTTCCAGTTAGCCTGTCTCCGCTTTATTTCCTCATCTGTAAGTTTTACATTTAGGATCCTGTTAGGAATATCTATCTCAATTATATCGCCGTCTTTTAAAACTGCTATAGGCCCTCCTTCTGAAGCTTCAGGCGAGATATGCCCAATACAAGGCCCTCTGGTACCACCCGAAAAACGTCCGTCTGTTAGCAGTGCTACATCTTTTTCAAGCCCCATCCCAATAATTGCAGATGTAGGGCTAAGCATTTCCCTCATACCCGGACATCCTTTCGGTCCTTCATAGCGAATAACAACTACATCTCCTTTTTGCAACTTTTTATCCATAATCGCTGCAAAAGCCTCTTCTTCAGAATCAAATATTTTAGCAGCCCCTGTATGTTTCATCATCTCTTTTTCTACAGCAGATTGTTTAACTACAGCCCCTTCAGGAGCTAAATTGCCCCTTAAAATAGCTATACCGCCCTCTTTTAAATAGGGTTTATCTAATGTCCTTATCACAGATTCGTTCAGCACTTCAGCACCCGAAACATTTTCACCAATTGTCCTGCCGGTAACCGTCAGAACATCAGGTTTAACCAAACCACCTTTTATCAACATATTAATAATAGCAGGAATTCCCCCTGCCCGATCAAGGTCTTCCATGGTATGTGTACCAGATGGACTTATTTTAGTTATGTTCGGAACACGCCTACTTATCTTATCAAACTCATCAAGATCCAATTCTATATTTGCCATATGTGCAATAGCTACAAGATGTAAAACCGTATTTGAAGAACCGCCTATAGCCATATCCAGTGAAATAGCATTTCTAAATGCATCTAATGTCATAATATCCCTTGGCCGGATGTTCTGTTTGACCAACTCCATAATCTGCATTCCTGAACGCTTTGCCAGCTGTCTCCTTCTTCCATATGGAGCCGGAATAGTACCGTTCCTGGGGAGAGCCATTCCTAAAGCCTCGGCAAGACAGTTCATAGTATTTGCTGTAAAAAGCCCTGCACAGCTTCCACATGAAGGACATGAATACTCTTCGATTTTATCCAGCTCATCTTTTGTTATCTTTCCATCATTATACGACCCTACTCCTTCAAAAGCGCCTCTAACTAAATCAAGGACTTTATCGTTATATCTCCCTGCAAGCATCGGACCTCCGCCTACATAAATTGACGGTATATTAAGCCTTGCAGCAGCCATTAACATACCGGGTACAATTTTATCGCAGTTCCCTAATAAAACCAATCCATCAAATTTATGAGCAATAGTCATGGCTTCAATAGAATCTGCAATAAGTTCCCTACTTGCAAGGGGATACTTCATTCCACTATGGTTCATAGCTATACCATCACATATACCTATAACAGGGAATTCTATTGGAGTACCGCCGGCTGCACTTACTCCCAATTTTACAGCTTGAGCAATATCATTTAAGTGAAAATGCCCCGGTATAATCTCATTTTGTGAATTTACTATCCCTATTAATGGCTTTTCTAAATCTTCGGGCAAATAACCCATAGCATAAAATAATGATCTGTGGGGTGCACGTGGTGCCCCTTGTGTTACTTCTCTACTGTTCAACATTACCACTCCCAACAAATTTTATACTAATCGCGGACTAAAACAATTTCCGGATTTTCACTTTAATTTATTTTATCACTAGTAAGGATTATCTACAAGATAAAACAAGAAAGTTACTGTACAGGATACCCTGCCGGCAATATCCGATTATAAGAGTCTGACCCCACCATCGGTAATATGCTGTCAATTAACCGTCAGGTCTTTCGTAAATATGTTCTGAATCAACCTTCTTTTTTTATCTTTTTGATAATTCCTTTTAAATATTCTTTTATTTCCTCCGCACATTCCCTATATACTTCCTCTGAACATCCATAAGGATCTAAAATATCGGCACTGTCACTATCGACATCAATGTTCTCATCTGCAAACTCTTTAAGCAAGAAAACCTTCCCTTTTGCTTCAGGTGCCATAGAAACCACAAATTCTTTGTGGCGTCTGGTCATCGTTAAGATTAAATCAGCTTCTTTTATCATTGAAGATGTCAGCCGTCTGGATCTATGTCCCGATAAATCCAAACCTTCTTCCGACATTACGGTTACAACATGTGTTGTTGCCGGTCCGCCATCTATTGCAGCAGTACCTGCTGATATAATCTCAATACCTTTATAATCTTCTCCCAACTCTTCCAGCATTTTTTTAAAAAGCGCTTCTGCCATACTGCTCCTACATGTGTTTCCTGTACATACAAATAATACCTTTTTTTTAATTTCTACCACCTCATTAAAAGGTTCTAAATTAAATCACTCCAAATAGAATTTTGAGCCCAATAAACATCAAAATTATACCTCCTACAGCTTCAGCTTTATCCCCCAGGACCTTACCCAAATTCTTCCCTGCTATCATCCCGGCCGCTGTCATTAATGCTGCAACAATACCTATAGTCAGTACTATGGTAGTTTTTCTCATAGAAAAAAAAGTACCTAGGCTAAAACCCACACTAAAGGAATCAAGGCTCACACTTAATGCCAACAATACCATTTGCCATCCATTTAAATTTATATAAGAAATGCTTTTATTATTAAACGATTCTCTTAACATATTTATACCTAATATGATTATAATAACTGCCCCAATTATACTTGCCACATTCCCGAGAAAAGTTCCAAAAATTTTTCCTAAATAAAGCCCTATAAGAGGCATTATTACATGAAATAACCCTACTGTAATGCTTGTTATTGATATTTGCCCTCTTTCTATTCCGTTCATGCCTATAGCCATCGCAACCGAAGTAGCATCTGTTCCTAACGCTCCGGCTAATATAAGCAGTGTAATAAAATCATCCATGGATCGTACCCCCTGTGAGTCTGAAATACTGTAAGCTGCAAGTATTTGCCTATTTTGAATGCTCATCAGCATATATTATATTGAAGCCCGATGCTTTCTTTATTCTGTTCATAACAGCTAATCCTATACCTTTTTCTTCAATCCCCTCGGCAATAATTAAATCAACACCTCTATTGTCAAATTCACGTAAAGCTGAAAATAAGTTTGCTGCTATAGTTGAGGGGTCTTCCCGACTGCCAATATCTAGTATGTCTCCTATTGAATATGCGTTCATCGTCTCTGAAGTAGCCATTATGCCTACTCTTCTTCCCAGATTTGTTTCTTTTCCCGCTATTCTCCTTACAGTTTCTTTTACTTTTTCGGTAGAGCCTATTACCAATATTACTTCCGCTTTTGGGGAATAGTGCGTATATTTCATGCCCGGAGATTTAGGTACAAATCCGTCTGATAAGAGTCCGCTGTCGATTTCTACTCTTTTAAGTACACTGCAGAGCTGTTCATATGTAACCCCACCGGGTCTCAATATAACAGGTGATTCTGAAGTCATATCGAGAACAGTTGATTCCAAACCCACTTCTGTAGGACCCCCATCTAATATAATCGGTATCTTACCTGCTAAATCTTTTATGACATGCAGTGCTGTAGTGGGGCTTGGCCTACCTGAAATATTAGCACTTGGTGCTGCAATAGGAACACCTGATTCCAAAATGAGCTTTTGTGCTACCGGATGTGAGGGCATCCGTATACCTACTGTATTAAGCCCTGCTGTTATCTCATTAGGTATCAAATCTTTTTTTTCAAGGATTAGCGTAAGGGGGCCCGGCCAAAACCTTTCCATAAGGGCTTCAACATCAGATGTAATACCGTTTGCTATACGTTCTATCTCATCTTTTATTGCAATATGAACAATCAGGGGATTATCTTGTGGTCTGCCTTTAGCTATAAAAATCTTTTTCACTGCATCAGGGGACAATGCATCTGCCCCCAAGCCATATACTGTTTCCGTTGGAAAGGCAACAACATCACCTTCCCGTATATATTTGGCCGCTTCTCGAACTTTTTCTGTTTCCGGTTCATTAGCATCTACCGTAATTACCTTTGTGCCGTTTATAATTTTGTACATGTCAGATTCCTCTATTTTCAAAATTTGATTTTAGTCTAATAACACTTGCGAGGTAAAGATGACGTTAGCAATCCCTAAACAAGACCGTTTTAATTCTAATAACGGGCGGTCAAAGACAATCCCCGTATTTTCATTTTCTGATTGCCATAACAATCCTCTCATACCCGGCATAATCTTTTTTTATTGTTATACTTTTAAAAGATTTTGTCTCTTCTATCAATATTTTAACCGCTTGTGCTTGATTATAGCCAACTTCTAAAGCCAAAATCCCGCCCTTTATAAGACAGTTTGCCGCAGAGGGAATAATTTCCCTATAACAATCAAGCCCATCTCTACCTCCATCTAAGGCAGTTATAGGCTCGTAATCCTTTATTTCTTTTTGGAGTGTTTCTATTTGATCTGTTGGAATATATGGAGGATTAGATACAATAACATGGGTTTTTCCTTCCAATCCGCAGCTTTGTATACAAGATAGGAAATCTCCTTCTATAAAAGTTATCTTATCTTCAACATTAAATCTAACTGCGTTTAAACTAGCGATCTCAAGAGCCTTTTTTGATATATCCACAGCATAAACACGACAAGTAGGGAAAAGCCTAGCTATTGAGACTGCTATTATGCCAGAGCCTGTACCTAAATCGATAATATTTATGTGTTCCTTAAACGATTCACCACACCCTTGAAGCAAGGAAATTACCTCTTCTACTAGAAGTTCGGTTTCAGCCCTTGGTATGAGTACCCCCGGAGCTATAATAAAATCCATAGATAAAAATTCCCGACTGCCTGTAAGATAGCTAGTAGGAACCCCTTCCCCTCTTTTAAGGAGCATTTCTTCAAAGGCATTTATTTCTTCATCGGAAAGCATAATATCTTTTTCCATATACAGTTCTATTCTTTCCTTCTTTAAAATATATGAAAGAAGGACCTCGGACTCAAGGTGCGGTCCTTGTATACCCTTATTTTTTAAATAATCTTCACCAATCTTTATTGCATTAAGTATATCAGTGCCTGTTTTAACTATATTCAATCAGACCACCTGTTTCATATCCTCGGTTTCTTTAGTCATAATCAAAGTTTCTATAAGTTCATCAAGATCGCCATCGAGTATCATATCAAGCTTATGGAGTGTTAAACCTATACGGTGGTCAGTAACCCTGCTTTGTGGAAAATTATAGGTTCTTATCCTTTCACTCCTATCCCCGGTTCCCACCTGATTCCTTCGGTTTTGGGCGATTTCGGCTTCCTTTTCCTGTTCTAGTTTGTCTAAAAGACGTGCTCGTAGAATTTTCATCGCCTTTTCGCGGTTTTTGTGTTGAGATTTTTCGTCTTGGCAGGAGACAACCATACCTGTAGGTATATGTGTGATCCTGACTGCTGAATCAGTAGTATTTACGCTTTGACCACCGGGTCCTGATGAACGATATACATCGATTCTGATATCATTGGGATCGATCTCTAGTTCAACTTCCTCGACTTCGGGTAAAACAGCTACTGTTGCAGTAGAAGTATGAATTCGCCCGCCCGATTCAGTAGTGGGAATCCTCTGAACTCTATGAACACCGCTTTCAAATTTCAACTTGCTAAAAGCCCCTTTGCCTTCAACAACAAATATAACTTCCTTGAATCCACCTATATCTGTTGCATTCGCACTTAAAAATTCAATTTTCCAGCCCTTCCGTTCGGCAAATCTGGAGTACATTCTAAACAAATCACCTGCAAAAAGGGCTGCTTCGTCGCCTCCTGCACCTGCTCTTATCTCCATAATAACGTTCTTTTCATCGTTAGGATCTTTAGGAATTAGCAGTTTTTTCAGCTTTTCTTCCAGTTCAAGTTCCTTTTCGTCAAGTTCTTTTAATTCCTGTTCTGCAAGTATCTTTATTTCTTCATCATCATCTTGATTAAGTAGTTCCTTTGTATTTGATTTTTCTTCCAAAACTTTATTATATTCTCTAATAACTACAACAATCTCTTCTAATTCAGCATGCTCCTTAACCAGCTTCTGCCATTTAGATTGATCTGATATTATTTCAGGATCTGATATTAGCCTGCTCAATTCTTCGTATTTTTCCTCTATTCCTTCTAGTTTATCAAACATATCCATTCGTTTTCACCACCTATATTACAGAATTACGGAAAATATTTATAGTACACCTTTTAAGGCTTTTATTGCTACTTCTAATTGGGATTCATCGGGCTCTCTTGTAGTAAGTTTCTGAAGCATAAGCCCGGGATAACTTATAATCTTAACAATAACATTTTGTTTCCTTGCCGTGTATTTAATAACTTCATAAGACAAGCCTGACACTATTGGAAGCAAAAGTATACGGCTGACAATGCGCTCTACGATACCTTGCCACCCTAATACGGAAAACAACAATACGCTTATTAACATGACAATAAGCAAAAAATTAGTTCCACAGCGGGGATGCAGGGTAGAATATTTTTTTGCATTTTCTACTTTTAATTCTTCCCCCATTTCATAACAATAAATAACTTTATGTTCGGCACCATGATACTCAAATATTCTTTGAATGTCCTTCATTTGAGATATCATAACTATATATAATAAAAATATTATAATCCTTATAAGCCCTTCTGCAAGATTAAGATATATTATATTAGAAAAATAACCCTTAAGAAAACTTGCTGTAACAGTTGGTATTACTATGAACAACAAAACGGCAAAAACTACAGCCGTTAAAAATGCGATAATCATATCTTTTTTTGTAAGTTCTTCTCCTTCTTCCTGTGCAGATAAATCAGCAGAAATTGAAATGGCTCTGATTCCGAGAACCATTGATTCAACTAAAGATAATACACCTCTTATAAGGGGGAGTTTAAAAAACTTATATTTATTTGCAAGACTTGATGTTTTTTCTTCATATAAAAATATTTCACTGTCAGGCTTCCTAACAGCTATCGCAGTTTTTTGGGGGCTTCTCATCATTACACCTTCAATTACGGCTTGCCCACCTATATTAGAATTGTTCATGTGTTCTTCCCCCTATATTAGTTTATTATTATATGAATTTCAGTGCGGAAACTCTTCTGATGTGAAGATGACAGCAAGTGATCCTATTAAGCAAGACGCTAAATTCTTGAATTTGGATCAAACGCAGCAGGGGCAACAACCGGTACTCGGCAGGATGCCAAATTACCCGTTAACCCCTGCACAGTAGCTATGTCCCAAGCTTTAAAATAACATCTTGATTTCTGAAGAGGTGCCGTCAAATATAAAATAAGGGTCCAGAAACCTGCAACCCTTAAACAAAATAATTCTGCATAATAACCGCGGGATTTATTCTTCTTCCTCAAGGTTATACTTTTTCCTAAATCTTTCGACTCTGCCGCCTGTATCAATAAATTTCTGCTTACCTGTAAAGAACGGATGACATTTTGAGCAAATTTCTACTCTTAATTCAGGTTTAGTTGAACCGGTCTCAAAAGTTTCTCCACAAGCACACTTTGCTATTGCTTTTGTGTATTTTGGATGGATCCCCTTTTTCATGTATATCACCTCTTTCTATCTGCTGCACAATATTATATATAATTTCTCACCAGTTTTATAATTATAACATAAACATTTCTTATGTGCAAGAAAAAAAGACCCGTCAAACGGGTCTTTTGTATAGGCTTCTATGGCAGATAATTCAAAGGATCCCTCGGTTTCCCGTCAATTATAATTTCAAAGTGCAAATGTGGGCCTGTTGATTTGCCGCTATTGCCGATTTCAGCTATTTTTTGTCCTCTTGTTACATTTTCTCCTTTGTTTACTGTTATTTTGGATGCATGGGCATATCTTGTTTTTATACCGCCGCCATGGTTTATTAGTACTGTCCTCCCGTATCCTTTGAGCCACCCAACAAATTCTACTTTCCCGCTCTCTGAAGCCTGTATAGTTCTCCCATAGGGGCAGGCAATATCCAAACCATAGTGAAATCCACCTTTTCTGTTGCCAAAATATGAAGATATTTTACCCTGGGTAGGCCACATAAAGTTCATACCTTTTACACTTGCCTTGTTTGAAGAAGCAGCAGTCTGGCTTAACACCGGTTTCACATCAGGTATTATAAGCTCCTGCCCGACTTTTAATGCATTAGGATTTTTGATTTCATTTGCCCATGCTATCTGATCTACAGTCGTATTATATCTCCTTGATATAGTCCACAATGATTCCCCTCTGCTAACACTATGGATAACGCCGTTAGTTGTAAGGATTAGAATCTTTTGACCTATTTTAAGCGAATTGGGATTGCGGATATTATTTGTATTTACGATAGTGTTAACATCTGTTCCATATGACTTTGCAAGGCTCCATAGTGTATCACCTTTTTTTACTGTATATGTCACTATCTCCGGTCGCCCTGATCTGTCAGCATTGCCTCTTACCGGCAACTGATTCGCCATCTCAGGGCTTAAGCTCTCATCTGATTCAACCTGTAGAAAAAATGTATCTCTATATTCTAAATAATCATCTATTTGCCCCTGTTCATAATCAACAATTATATCTTCCGTTCCCTGCGAAAATATTTCCCCACTTTGGTTAGTGATAAATATGCATATTATAACAGTTATAATTATGCACATTATATGGGGAAA
>DUOC01000143.1 GCA_012839065.1 Thermoanaerobacterales bacterium
ACAATGAATATTTAACAAAAGTTGATGATACAAAGATATATGATAAAAGAGGTAATAAAAATGATGGTATTGAAGAATTAAAACAGGAAATGCACGAAATAAAAAATATGATAAGCAACTTTTCGAACCCATTAGATTCAGTTGATTGTAATAAAAGTTTCAACCTAAATACTAAAGCCCTGAATAGAGTATATAGTATCTTAATTGATAATGGAGTTCAACAAAGAATAGCTGTGGAGTTAATAGAAAAAACTGTTGAGAATCTTAAAGGCAGTGAAATAAAAGATGAAGCTATGATCAAAAAGGCAATTAAAAAGGAGATTGCTAATAGAATTAAAGGAAACTTTTCCAGAACAAAAAACAATAGTGATAAACGAACGATTGCGTTTATTGGCCCAACAGGGGTAGGCAAGACAACCAGCATAGCTAAATTGGCAGCTAGATACTCGCTATATAAAAATAAAAAAGTAGGATTGATAACAACTGATACATATAGGGTAGCTGCTGTTGAACAGCTAAAAACTTATTCTGAAATAATGGGAATCCCTTTGCAAGTAGTATATACACCTTATGAAATGGAAGAAAGCTTTTTAACCTATAAGGATTTAGATATAATATTAATCGATACTGCTGGGATGAGTTCGCGAAATAAAATGCATTTAAAAGAACTTAAAAATATGTTGGAAGCAGTTCCTTTAACCGACACTTTTTTGGTATTAAGTGCCACTACGAAAGAAAAGGACTTGATAGAGATTATTAGCAATTATAGTTTAATTGAGACAAATAGATTAATGTTTACTAAACTTGATGAGACTTCTACATATGGATGTCTCTTGAACGCAGTTTGTTATACGGATAATGCTTTATCTTATGTTACCACAGGGCAGAGCGTACCTGAAGATATCGAAGAAGTAAATCCGGACAGGCTAGCGAGTCTTATTTTGGGGGAATGTGAATGGTAGATCAGGCTAGTAATTTACGTAAAATTATTAAAACTGAAAAAGGGCTAAGAACAAATCAAAACATTAAAATTACAGTTGATGATGAAAAAAATAATGTGACTCAATTCGAAAGCAAGATTAAAGCAGTATATGATAATTCTATCATTATAAGTATGCCTTACTCTAACAATTATTTTTTCCCTTTAGAAAATGTTTCTTTTATAAAAGTAAATATAAATGATCCATGCAATCTATATTTCACTGCAAAGATTTTAGACAGGAAACTAACACCTGTTCCTGTTCTTGTTATAAGTCGTCCGGATAATTTTAAAACTAATGAAATTCCAGAGGGAAAACCGTGCAGATTGATAGCCATTACTAGCGGCAAAGGAGGTGTTGGCAAGACTAGTTTTTCGGTCAATTTAGCAATTGCTCTTTCACTCTTAAATAAAGAAGTATTAATATTTGATGCTGATATAGGTCTTGCTAATGTTGATGTTATTCTAGGCTTGAAACCCAAATATAATCTAATTGATATTATCAAACATAATATGAGATTGGAAGATATAATTTATGATGGTCCAGAAGGTATTAAACTAATAGCATCAGGGTCAGGATCTGAAGATATATATACCTTAAAAGATCGAGAATTTAATAAACTTATTGAGGAGTTATATAATTTAGAGGATATGGCTGATATTATAATACTTGATACAGGGGCCGGCATTTCAAGGAAAGTGACAAATTTTCTATTTGCCGCAGATGAAATTATTTTCATATCAACCCCTGAGCCAACATCTATTACTGATACATATGCGTTAATAAAGATAATAGTAAATAATGATAAGTATAAGAAGATTAAACTGGTTGTTAATAAAGCAGATAATAAAAAAGAAGCTATAGAAACAGCCAAAAAATTGCAACTAGTTTGTGAAAAATTCTTAAAGATAAAATTAATGGTACTTGGATATATAGTTGAAGATAAAAAAATTCCAAAATCAATAAAAGAACAAAAGGCCTTAATGTTAGAATATCCGAACAGTTTGGCAGCAGCAGGGATAATGAAAATAGCAAACAAAGTAATTAATGATGAACTTTGGACTGAAGAAGATAACTATTTAAGCTTATCAAGATTCATTGGAAGATTTAAAAGTTTTTTTGGCTAGATTGGGAGAGGATAGAAATTGGAGCTGAGAAGTTTGCTGGATATTGGCACAAAACTAGAAATACATTGTGTTAAAAAGATATATATAAGCCAAGTAGAAGATTTTATTGATAATTATATCGTAATCAGCTTGCCAATAAAAAGCGGTCACTACATGAAAGTAGTGAGTGGCAATATTCTAAAAATAGGTTTTGTAAGTAAGAATAATTATTACTATTTTCTTGGGGAAGTTAAAAATATAATTTGGAGTGATATTCCTTTACTGATAATATTTCAGTTGGGTCAAATTGAGAAAATACAAAGGAGGGACTTTTATCGTCTTAAATCATTGATAAATGCAATAGTTAAAATTGACGGTCAGGATATTTCAGTAATAGGGAAGGATATAAGTGGAAGTGGAATATGCATGGTATCTAGGAAAAGAATAAAAAAAGATGAAATTATTTCTATACATTTGGATCTTAAAGATTTTGGTATAATTGAAGTAAAAGGGGAAGTAGTAAGAGCAACATATAAAAAAGACGAACCGTTTCCCTATGAATATGGTATAAAGTTTATAGATATATCAGAAGCAGTTAGAGAAAAGATAATTAAGTATATATTTCAAGAACAGAGA
>DUOC01000144.1 GCA_012839065.1 Thermoanaerobacterales bacterium
GGGGGCAAACCATAGCAGTCAGTAAAATAACAAATTCAAAGGAAAATATTAGAATTGGGAAAGACCGTTATACACTTAAAGACTACCAGTTCAGTCAATCAACAATAGCTGACGAAAACGCGGCAATCACATATTATGCCGGAAGCTGGGATGGGCGCAAAACATATGATTTTAATAGGGATAAAGGTGAAGTTCTAATCAGCATAACAGGTGAAATAGTAGGTCAAAACCATAACTGGGGCGGTGCAGAAACTCAAACCGTTAAGTATTTTTTAGATTTCAACGGTGATGTTGAAGTAGATAAAAAAATATGGGAAAAGAGCGAATGGTCAGCTTCTATGGAGGTGACCACATCTGTCAATAGGACAAAAGAGCTGGCATATGTCTCTAATGAACCTGCATGGATAAGTTTTAGGGGCGGGTATTTAAAAACAGAACAGAAGGAAAGCATAATGAAATATGAATACAATCTTCCTAGATTTGATAGCTTCGGCTTACCTACTCGAAGCAGGAAATCAGGAGAGGGGATAGAAAAGCTGGTTACTGTTCCAATAAATGAACGTCTCCCCATTCCTGATATAAAGGATATTAACGGGCACTGGGCACAATCGGATATAGAGAGGCTTTTAAGTCTTAAGGTGCTAAATCCGGGAGGGAGTATCTTCGGTCCCGGTGTAAACATGACCCGCGGCGAATTTGCAGGGGCTATAGTGAAGACGTGTGAAATGATGGGAGAGACGACAGGAGTAAAGGATACAGGAGAACCTTTATTTAGAGACGTTCCCCGAGGGCATAAGTATTTTGACTATATTCAACTGGTTGGCAGTAAAGGGATCATGAGCGGTACCGATCTTGGCTACTTCAGCCCAAACAGTCCTTTAACAAGGGGACAAGCACTAACTATAATTATTCGTTCATTAGGGCTTGAAGGGCTCGCACCTAATCCGCCATTTAGCACCCATTTTGCTGATGATAGTGAGATCCCGCTTTGGGCAAAGCCTGCAATATTTGCGGCAAGTGAGATTGGGCTTGTAACCGGGGACAGTTTAGGGAGGGCACTTCCTAATAGAGTTATGACAAAAGCAGAAGCAGCAGCATTTTTAAACAGATTTATTACGTTTTTGCAGCATGACATTAAACAAGAATATGTAGACCGAATCCTAAATTATTAGGTGACGGTTTGAAGCGCGGGAAGCACGGGGACGGTTCTCTTGCTTCAGAAGCGCGGGGACGGTTCTCTTGCTTCATTTGTGCTTCCTTTGTATTCATTACCGTTACCGCAGTGCTGATATTTAAGCCTTAAAAATGAGATTGGGGGAAATACCCAGAATCCTTGCTGCCTGTCGTTGTGTTATTCCTTCCATTTTTTTTATTTTTTGTAATACTTCATCTCGTTTTATCTTTGGTAGATTCTTTACTTGGGCTATGTTACTTGTTCCAATTAGTTTTCCGATTTCTAACCTTGCTTCCTCGTCTGACAACTTTTTTCTTATATTATTCATATAGTCTAGACATTTATCATCATTTTTCTGTTCATTAAACTTTCTAAATCTTTTTCTGGCAATATATAAATCATCCGCAAATAATTTTAAAATAAAATCAGTATCTAATAAGCTCTTGTGACTAATACTTTTACCATAATAGCCACAACAGCTGCTCCATTTCCAGTCAGAAGCCTGTTCAACTAAGCCAGCCTTTACAGGGTTTTGGTGAATATATCTAACTACTGTTAACAAATATTCATCTGTTTCTACAGGCTCACTTTTAAACCTGTCTTGGAAGAGATGACCTGTTGTATTATACTTCTGATTATAATAATGTACAAAACTTACATTTATGCGTTTCATGGTTTTAGAAATGTCTTCTTTACCTTCTTTTAGGAGTAAGTGTACATGATTGTTCATCAAGCACCAAGCATAAACTATCGTTTTTGTGCTTGTTTTATATTTTTGAATAGTATCGAGGAATTTCAAACAATCTGAGTCGTCATGAAATATTTCCTGTCTCTTATTACCTCTCAACATTATATGATATACTCCAGTTTTGCTCCTTACTCTTGATCCACGGGCCATTTCTATCACCACATAATATATTTTATTATATTTTACCATTTATAATAAAATGAAGCAAGAGAACCGTCCCCATGGTTGTATAGTCCCCATGGTTGTATAAAATGAAGCAAGAGAACCGTCCCCATGCCTCCCCTTATAAAATGAAGCAAGAGAACCGTCCCCGTGCTTCTCCCCGTGCTTCCTATATGATAATTTCTAATTAGTCAAGCTGTTGATAGGTGCCGGTATCTGTCCACCTCTCCTTACAAAGGTGGTAGAATCAAAAGGATTAACCTTCATCACGGGCGCCCTTCCCAGCAGCCCACCGAACTCTACGAAATCCCCTTCTTTTTTCCCGGGAGCGGGAATAATCCTTACAGCAGTAGTTTTCTTGTTGATAACACCGATTGCAGCTTCATCTGCTATAATAGCTGCAATGGTCTCTGCTGGTGTATCACCTGGTACTGCGATCATATCAAGTCCCACAGAACAGACACAAGTCATTGCTTCCAGCTTTTCTATGCCCAATGCTCCACAGGAAACAGCTTCGATCATACCTGCATCCTCACTTACGGGAATAAAAGCACCGCTGAGCCCTCCAACATACGAAGTAGCCATAGCACCGCCTTTTTTAACGGCGTCATTTAAGAGTGCAAGGGCTGCAGTAGTTCCGTGTGCACCACATCTTTCCAGCCCCATAGCTTCTAATATATTAGCTATACTGTCTCCGATTGCCGGAGTCGGTGCAAGGGAAAGATCGATTATGCCAAACCTTACCCCTAATCGTTTAGAAGCCATACGACCTATCAGTTCCCCTGCACGTGTTATTTTAAAAGCAGTCCTCTTAATAGTTTCTGAAAGCTCACCGAAATCAGCATCACTGTTTAGCTTCCTAATTGCCGTATGGACTACACCGGGTCCGCTTATCCCAACATTTATAACACATTCAGGCTCTCCTATTCCATGGAAAGCCCCAGCCATAAAGGGGTTATCTTCAGGCACATTTGCAAACACTACCAGTTTTGCACATCCAATCCCATCACTATCTGCTGTAAGTTCTGCAGTTTTCTTGATAGTTTTTCCCATGGAAAGAACTGCATCCATATTGATACCGGCCTTTGAAGTAGCTACATTTACTGAAGAACATACCCTTTTTGTTGATGCAAGGGCATTTGGGATAGAGCTCAATAAGGATATATCTCCGCGGGTAAAACCTTTGTGTACCATTGCGGAAAATCCGCCGATAAAATCGACCCCTACATCTTCAGCGGCTTTATCCATTGTAAGTGCAATTTTTACATAGTCTTCGGCATCACAGCTTTCAGCGATAATAGAAATAGGTGTTACGGAAATACGTTTATTTATAATTGGAATCCCGTATTCTTTTTCAAGTCCTTCTGCTGTTTCTATTAGGTTACATGAATATTTCATAATTTTATCGTAAATTTTATCACATACTACATTTATATCAGGATGGCAGCAGTCTCTTAAACTAATTCCCATAGTAATAGTCCTTATATCCAGGTTTTCAGTTTGCACCATCCGTATTGTTTCCAGGATTTCACTCATACTGATTTTCATTTTTGTACCCTCCCTAGACTCTATGCATAAATTTGAATACGTCCTCGTCTTGCACATCTATACGCACCCCGATATCCTTTCCCTTGTTTACGAGGAGATCTTTTAATTTCTCATAGGATACGGTGCAATCGGAAGCATCTACTATCATAAACATCGCAAAAAATTCCTGAAGCAATGTCTGATTTATGTCAAGGATATTCACATTATGATCGGCAAGCACATTTGAAACTGCTGCAATTATACCGACTCTATCTTCACCGAGCACTGAAATAACAAGCCTCTTTGTGGGCGGAATAATCTTGTCTCCGCGCTTTATTTGAATGCCCATAGAGTTAGCCCAAGCCCTAGCCCCTCGGGTAATTACAACATCTTCCGGAAGTGTTATTACTTTTTCACCGGCAAATTTTTTGATATCTTCTAAAGTTATTATATTAGTCATGTTCTGACCTCCCATTTTTATAAATAAAAAATACAGACAAGTAAAAAACTTAACTATAAGTTTACTATTAAAAAATAAAAACCGCAATATTTTTGAATAACAATTGAAAAAAAGAAAACAATAACAAAGTAATCAATTCCAAATTAAATTTCTTAAAATCATCAACAAGTCAATAAAATTGTATAAAAATTATTAAAAAGGGAATCCTAAAATACAGCGTAATTTATGGACTATACCATAAGGGAGGAATAAACTTGAGAGAACAAAAACGTAAAGGTTTTTATATAATCATCCCTCTTGTTATTATAACACTAATAACATTAACTGCTGCTTCATATTACTTGAAGAACGCTAAAGCAGAAGACGATATAGCATATAGAAATAAAATTTTAAGGTTCCATGTAATAGCAAACAGCGACTCGCCGGAAGACCAAGCACTTAAGGAAGGAGTTAAAAAAGAGATATTAACATCTCTCAAACCTGAAATGTCAGAGCTCGAGAACGTAGAGGATGCAAAAGAATTCCTTAAAGACAAATCGGAATATATAGAAGGAATTGCAGAGCAAAAAATAAAAGAATACGGAAAAGATTATCATGTTAAAGCATACCTTGATACAACCTACTTTCCAGTGAAAACTTATGGTGCCATAACCCTACCTGCAGGGGAGTATCAAGCGCTGCGAGTAGAAATCGGCAGTGCAGGCGGTTCTAATTGGTGGTGTATTCTATTCCCACCACTATGTTTCGTAGATATAACCCAGGGTCTGACACCGGAGAAAACAGTTCAGGACCTGCAAAAGGTCTTGACTGAAAAAGAAATAGAAAGTTTAAAAACTGCCAGAAACCGCACAGAAATCCCGATAGAAATAAGGTTCAAAATTGTAGAAATATTTAATGGTCTGGAAGACAGATTTGCATGGGCACTCAGTAAATTAGACTGGAAAAATTAAATATTATATCATACAAAACCCCAAAAATCACCCAAGTTTCCCGGCAGATAAAACTGCTGGGAATTTGCTATTGCAATTCCCTTTTATTTGTGGTGTAATATATTTGTTCTAATGTATTAAACATACAGGAATGAAATCGAAAGGGGGGGGAAGAATGAAAAAACATGATCAAAATAGGACACCAATTTTTGATGCACTCCGAAAATATGTGGAAGACGGAACTGTGTCTTTTCACGTTCCGGGGCACAAAGGTGGTAATGGCATACAAGAATTAAGAAATTATATTGGCAAAAATGTTCTTTCTATAGATGTAAACGGAATGGAAGATTTAGACAATATATGCAACCCCAAGAATGTAATAAAAGAATCGCAGGAACTAGCTGCAGAAGCATTTGGTGCTGATCATGCTTATTATTTGGTTAATGGAACTACAGCCGGCGTACAAGCTATGATAATGACTATATGTAAGCCCGGCGATAAAATACTTGTTCCTAGAAATGCCCACAAATCAGCGATAGGTGGCTTAATATTAAGCGGCGCCAGACCTGTTTATATACAACCTGAAATCAATAACAGGTCTGGGATGGCGATGGGGATTACCCCCGAAAAGGTCAGGCAGGCCTTTAATGAACATCCGGATGCTAAAGGAATATTAGTACTAAACCCTACGTACTACGGTATTTTCTCTGATCTTTGTCAAATTGTTGAAATTGCACATTCCCTAAATAAGCCTGTACTCGTAGACGAAGCACATGGCGCAACATTAGGTTTTCATCCTGATCTACCTTGCTCTGCAATGGAAGCGGGAGCAGACATGAGCGCTGCAAGTACCCATAAACTCCTTGGTTCAATGACCCAAAGCTCAATTCTCTTATTAAAAGAAGGGCTTATAGACCCGAACAAGGTAAAAGCTACACTTAACCTTACTCAGACTACAAGTGCATCTTATGTGCTTCTGGTTTCTATAGAGCTTGCACGTAAACAGATAGCGACACAGGGCAAGGTTTTGCTGGATAAGGCAATTAATCTTTCACGATGGGCAAGGGAAGAACTGAATAAAATAGAAAGAATATATGTCTTTGGTGAAGAGATAAAAGGGCTGCCCGGATGTTTTGATATCGACCCGACGAAAATAGCTATAAATGTGCAAAAATTGGGAATATCAGGATATGAAGCCGAGCATTTGCTGAGGAAAAATTATAAAATCCAAACTGAATTATCAGATCTGTTCAACACATTAGCTGTTATTACTATTGGGGACACCAGAGAAAGTGTAGAGTATCTAGTATCTTCCGTGAAAAAAATGGCAGAAAACAGCAAATCTAGAGATACAATAAAACATACAGTAAATCTTCCGCTCCCTCCTGAACAGTTGATTTCACCAAGAGATGCTTATTACAGTGATATAAAGACAGTGCCTCTCGAAAAAGCTGAAGATGAAATTAGCGCAGAAATGATAATGGCATATCCACCGGGAATACCATTAATCTGCCCGGGAGAAAGGCTGACACGGGAAATAATAGACTATGTTAAAATTTTAAAAGAAGAACCTTGTCAACTACAAGGCACACAAGACCCTGAAATAAATTATATAAAAGTTCTATCGAGGCATTTTGTGCTGGTACAGCCAGATAAAAACTTTGCAGCGAATTAATGGAAAACCCAAAAATGGACAAAAACGAATAAAAAAAACGCTATCGGTTAAAATAAAGATGTGCGAAATATAATTAAAAAGGGGGTATTTCTGTGGCCCGTAAACGAGGTGGGGTTATGTCCGAGGAGCTAAAGTACGAACTTGCAAAAGAACTTGGAGTAGCACCAATCGTTGACAGGGAAGGTTGGGGTGGAGTGCCTTCCAAACACTGCGGAAACTTGGTAAGGCTTGCAATTGAAAGGGCAGAAAAAATGCTTGCCGATGAGAACAACAATAATCCCCAGCGATAAAAAACCATAGAAGATACCTACCCGCATATATAAAATAAACGCACAAACCGGGGAATTAGTTCCCCGGTTTTTAACTATCTAATACCAGTATTTAAAAATTTTTGATAAACTGAAAATAATTGCTGTATTAATAGCTGTAACAATACCACTCGTAATAGCCCTCCCGGGCAAGAGAACCAAAAAACCTTTCCCTAAAATGTGAGTTAGCCAATAAGTATTTAAAAATAGAGATATTAAAACATAAACTGCCAGGTTTGCCATTAAAATGTTTAAAAATGTAAACTTATTTTTTTTATTCATTCTTATTATAAAACCGGGAATCGCCCCTGTAAGAATAGCACTCAACGTAAAACCCGGATGGAATGTTCCCTGGGATAAAACCAAAACCCCGATAAGATCGCTGATAACTCCTGTCAAAGCGCCTGCAAGCGGCCCCAACAATATGCCGGATATAATTATTGGCAGATTTCCGAACCCCAGACGTATACTACCACCTGCAATCATAACAGATACATAGCGGGTAAGTATAATACTGAACGCAGATAGAAAAGATGCCATAACTAGTTTTCTTGTTGTCAGTCCGCCATTATGACCATATGAATTTCCTTCGACTGTTTTATCAAGTGTTTCCAAGTCAGCTGTCACTTCCTTTCACTAAAAAATAAGCTCTCTGTTAGCTTTTAATTCATTATCTATATATTACAATTATCGATACAAATTGTAAAGTATATGAATTTGAATAAAATTCAATCAAGAAAACCCTGACAAAAGAATAGAATGTTATAGATATTTAAAAAAATATAAGCGAGGGTTTTTCATGAGGCTTCAAAGATATGAATTAGGAGAAAGGGAATTAAAAATTCAAAAACCTTTTATGAAAGGAACAGATGTACGAAGATTACAGCAGCATTTAAAAGCGATGGGCTTCCTAAATGGAAGGGTAGATGGGATATTCGGATACGAAACAAAAAATGCACTCAAAAATTTCCAAAAGAAGTATGGATTACATATAATAGGGTGCTGCTTCCAAAAAGGAGACAGAACACTGGAAAAAATTAATGAGCTTTTTGCTGACAGATACTTAGACTGGCCGGTATACCAAAAGAACCCCCAACATACAGGATACACGCCTTTCAAGATTTTACCCCCCTTACGACTTATCCGAAGGATAAAATACAATGAAACTACTGAATTACGCACTTTTGGCAATTATATACTGACATGGTCCCCCGAAAAAATAAAATTGATAAGAAACGGCCGAAAAAAACCTATGTGGGAAAAGAAAATAGAAGGAAATCTGTATTGCCCCAATATAGACAATAATATTATCTTTATCCAGTGCGGGAATGGGGTAATAGCACTTGACCCAACTAAAGGAGAAAAACTCTGGAATCATACAGAAGATGTGGAACTCACGTTTTCCCCACTCCCATATAAAGAGGAATTAATCATAACAGCAAAAAACGGTTTATGTTCCATAGATCAGCTTACAGGAAAGAAACTTTGGTCCTACAGCATGGGCGATATGTTTTCGTTACAGCCTGCTGCAGCTAAGGGGCTAATCACGGCTATATATGGTAGAATAGTCTATGCAGTAGATGCAAAAACAGGTACTGAAGTTTGGAAAAGGAAGCTCTCTCATATAGTGGATGTACTTCCCGTCATCGAAGGGGATACTATATATATAGTTTCCGGTGGGAATAA
>DUOC01000145.1 GCA_012839065.1 Thermoanaerobacterales bacterium
AAACCTTTTCAACAAGTAAAAAGGTTGATTCGTGCAAAGCACAAAAAGAACCCCCTCACTTGTTTAGCTTTGGCACTGTACAGCTTAGGGCATGTGTCCCAGCCACATTAGATAAAGCCTTAATCCGACAATATCTGTTAACCCGTTCTTGTCTCTCGACATTTCAGGGCAGTGGCATATTTCCATACAGGAGCCTCACCTAACTGAAGGAAAACAGTTTTATCCTCTTATCTAATTGTATACACGTTTAAGACAGTATGTCAAGTATCACAGAAAACCTCTATAAAGGATTTTTTTAAACATCTAATTTCATATCTCCATTTTTAATATAGCCCTTCTTCCTCATGAACTCGGAAATAGCTAAAGTAAGAATCGCCGGCAAAATAAAATGGAGAATAAATATTTTAGGTAATGCACTTAGACCCATTATTTCTATTGTACAAAATTGTCCTACCAATCCACTTGTTCCCATCCCGGCACCTTCAGGAATATTCTCCATCGGCAAAATAGTAGTAGCAACAGGCCCTAAAATAGCACTTGCAAGAGTAGGCGGTATCCAGATATACGGATTTTTAATAATGTTAGGTATCTGGAGCATAGATGTCCCCAAGCCTTGAGATAAAAGCCCCCCTACTCCGTTTTCCCTATAGCTTGCTACAGCAAATCCTATCATCTGCGCACAGCAACCTGCTGTTGCAGCTCCTGCAGCTAATCCCCCTAGCTGAAGCATTATTGCAATAGCTGCACTGCTGATCGGAAGAGTTAGTATTAAACCCATTATAACGGAGACCAAAATCCCCATAGGTATCGGATGCAGTTCTGTTGCTCGCATAATAACCTGTCCTAATCCACTCATAAAGATATCAATAACAGGTCCAATGGTCATTCCCGCAAATACTCCTAATGTAATAGTCACAGCCGGCGTGACTATTATATCCAGCTTAGTTTCCTTTGAAACGAGTTTACCAAATTCTGTTCCTATAACAGCTGCAACAAAAGCACCTGCGGGTCCTCCTAGCTGTGCACCCGCAGCACCGGTTATTGTAGAAGGTAGCAGAACAAGTAAAGGCGCTTTTAGCCCGTATGCAACAGCAACACCTATAGACGGTCCCATCATTGACATGGCCCTAATACCTAAATCCAATAAAATAGAGATCCCCAACTTTTCCCCTAATACCTTCAGAATTAATCCCACAATTAGAGATGCAAAAAGACCTTGAGCCATTGATCCCATTGCATCTATACCATATCTTTGAACAGATATCTCGATATTTTTTCTTTCAAGAAAGCTTCTCTTCTGTGTTTCATTCTTCATTTACAATCTCCCCCTATGCAGCATTTTTGTTTTACTATATAGCTATATAATAAACTTCTGACAAGACACCTGTCAAGACTCTTGTTGAAAATACTACGTAAAAATAAAAATACACTGGGAAAATATATCATTAAAAACACATTTGCTTATTGCAACATGAAGGGTTCTTCAGATATAGTATAGCTCTAAGACTGCCCATGAGTATCTCTGAGGGCATTATTAAAAAACGGAACGGTGAGGGCACCGTTCCTTATATCCGAACAATAGATCTCCCCTTAAGAAAACTTAAAATATCATCCTTCAGAAGAATTAACATTACCTCCAATAACGATAATATTACATATTGGATGAACAGCACATAATATAGCGGAGGCGCCGACATACTACACAACATCATGTCCCCGCGTCATCTACGTCATGTGTGGAAGAATTCATAAACCGCTTCCGCAGCTTTTTCGTTCATTCCTTTTACCTTTTTGATTTCATCAAGGGAAGCCTCCCTTATACCTTTTACAGACCCAAAAGCCTTTAACAAGGCCTTTTTCCTAACTTTTCCTATCCCGGGGATATCGTCAAGAATAGATTTAAAGTTCTTTTTCCTTCTTAAATCACGATGATAGCTTATAGCAAATCGGTGTGCTTCATCTCTTATCCTTTGTAAAAGATGAAGAGCCAGTGAATTCGACGGTAAAATTAGCGGGTCGGATTTGTTAGGCAGGAAAACGTGTTCTTGTTTCTCTGCAATACTGATAACCGGTATAGTATCAAGCCCCAGTTTTCTTAAGGATTCTATTGCAGCATTTAACTGCCCTTTACCGCCATCTATTATAATAAGATCCGGAAATTTAGAAAATTTAACGTCTCTAATTTCTGACGATTCCATTTCCTTTAATGCCGAGCTTTCTTCCAGCCCTCTTCTAAATCTCCTATAGATAACTTCCCTCATGCTTGCAAAATCATCAGCACCGCTGACAGTCCTTATTTTAAATCTACGGTATTCGCTATTTTGAGGAAAACCATCTTCAAATACAACCATAGAAGCAGTTGAATCACTGCCTTGAATATTTGAGATATCAAAAGCCTCTATCCGCGCTGGACTATTATCTAGGTCTATATACGATGCCAACTCTTTAAGGGCATTATCAGCTTTTTCTTTTTCCAAATCTAAACTATATATTTCCTGTTCAAGACTTATCTTGGCGTTTTGAATTACCATTTCAAGCAACTTCCTCTTTTCCCCTCGTTTTGGGGTTCTGATATTTACCTTTGCGCCTTTTTTCTCAGAAAGCCATTCCTCTATTGTCTCTACATCTTCAATCTCTTCTTGAACATTTATAACTTTAGGCACAAATACTGTATCTGTATAAAACTGTTTGATAAAAGATTCAATGATATCATCGTCTCCGGGTAGTTCTATCCCTGTCAAAAAAAACGTCTCTTTACCTATTAATTTCCCATTTCTAACAAAAAAAATGGTTATACATACCCTTTTATCTTTAGCTGCATAACCAATTACATCCTGGTCAATAGTATCTGTAGAAACTATCTTTTGCTGTTCCATAATTTTTTTCACCGCTTCAATTTGATTCCTTATACCTGCTGCTTTCTCATATTCATGTGCTCTTGCAGCCTTTTTCATCTTATTAACTAGTTTTTTAACCAAGGAATCATACTTACCGTTTAGAAACATAATTATATCTTTTACATAGCCATTATATGTTTCATCATCTATATAGTTCTGACATGGAGCTAAACACCTGTTAATGTGAAAATTCAAACATTCCCTTTCCTGTAATGGTATATTTTCAAGATTTTTGCTGCATGATCTAATCGGAAATATCTTCTTTATAAGTTTTATCGTTTCTTTAACAGCACCCATATCTGTATACGGTCCAAAATATTTTGACTTATCATTTTTCACCTTCCGTACGATTACAATTCTAGGAAATCGTTCTTCTGTTGTAATCTTTATATATGGATAATTTTTATCGTCTTTCAACAGGATATTATACTTGGGACGATATTTTTTAATAAGATTACATTCGAGGATTAAAGCTTCTATTTCAGTATCTGTTACAATAAACTCTATCTCATTTAAATTGTTTCTAATGGCACGGGTTTTTGCAGAATTGTCTGAAGAAGAAAAATAAGACCTTACCCTATTTTTTAGACATTTTGCCTTCCCTACATATATTACCCTGCCGTTATTGTCTTTAAATATATAAGCACCCGGCTTTGAAGGCATTGACTGAAGGGTTGCTTCAATGTTCATAAGAAGTCCCCTCCTTCTTTAACTTTGGTTCAGTCGATTGGTAGATAACAAGTAATGCCCCTCCAAGTATAAAAACCCCTCCAAAATACTGGACTAAACCCAATTTTTCTTTTAAGAAAACAGTTGCTAATACAACTGAAATAACAGGTTCTAACGTGCTGATGATCGATGCATTGGTAGAACCTACCAATTTCATTCCTGCAAAAAAAGTAATAATTGCAATTATTGTAGAAAATAGAACAAGCCCTAATATACCCCACCATCCATAAGATTTAAAACCGAAATTTAAATTCTCTGTCAGCGCACCAAAAACTGCAAAAGACATGGCTGAAGAAGCCATAATATAAGCAGAAGAAACAAAAGGATCAATTCCTTTACTTACCATATCTCCAGCTGATATATAAACAGCATAAGAAAAAGCAGCAATAAATGCCAATAGAACTCCATGGTGGTTTAATTCTTCAAAAGAACTGCTTAATATTAATCTCAAACCTAATAATACCAAAGCAAGTGAAAATATTTTTTTTAGAGAGAATTCTTCGCTCTTCTTAAAACAAATATCCAGTATACAAACTATAACAGGATAAATATACAAAATTAGGGTTGACATGGATGCAGGAATATAATTATAGGATGCAAAAAGTGATGCAGACATGACAAAATAGCCTAATCCGCCCAACATAAAAAGTGAAAGCATCTCTTTCTTTTTTAGCTTAAAAGGGTATCTCCCAAATAAAATAATACACCATAAAATAATTGAACTGATTAAAAAACGGAGGAAAAGCACTGTGATAAAATTAGCTCCACTGCTATAAGCATATCTAGCAAAAACCGGAATCGTGCCAAAACCAGCTGCAGATATAGCAATAAGAAGCCCTCCGGTCTTTTTGTCAGACATTTATACCACCTCTACATTCACAATATAGCTAATGCCCTAGTGTAGAAATTCTTCTTAGGTGAAGATGGCGATAAGCGATCCCTTTTAGTAAGTCCGCTAAAAAACTTAAGTTTGGGACAAACGCAGCAGAGGGCAGCATGCAGGACACACGCTGATGGACACTCAGCATGATACCGGATTGCCTGTGAACCCTCGTGTAGTATGGAAACCAAGCTTTAGAATAATCTTGATTTAGGGATAGATGCCGTCATCTTCACCTAATTTACTTTCTATACCAAAATCAATTAATCCTATTATAAACATAACACATTGCCTCGATCTTTGTACAACACTTTTTTCAAAAAGTGACCTGTGTAAGAACTATCTATCATAACTACCTCTTCAGGGGTTCCGGCAGCTATAACCTGTCCCCCTCTGTCCCCACCCTCTGGCCCTAAGTCAATAATATAGTCTGCAACCTTAATAACATCAAGGTTATGCTCAATTACCAAAACCGTATTCCCTGCATCTACAAGCCGATTTAAAACTTTCAGAAGCTTATCTATATCAGCGAAATGAAGACCGGTAGTAGGTTCATCTAAAATATACAGTGTTTTACCATTGCTTCTTTTAGAAAGCTCTGATGCTAATTTTATTCTCTGAGCTTCACCACCGGATAAAGTTGTAGAAGACTGCCCTAATCTCATATAACCTAGTCCAACATCCACCAGAGTCTGCAGCTTCCTTTTTGTTGCAGGTATGTTTTCAAAAAAATCCAGAGCCTCTTCAATCGTCATATTTAAAACATCGGAGATATTCTTTCCTTTATACTTAACTTCCAGAGTTTCGCGATTATATCTTTTGCCTTTACATACTTCACATGGAACATACACATCAGGCAAAAAATGCATTTCTATTTTAATAATCCCGTCTCCTTTACATGCCTCACAGCGTCCTCCTCGTAAATTAAAGCTAAACCTGCCGCGCTTATATCCTCGCATCCTAGCTTCAGGTGTCATAGAAAAAAGTTCCCTTATGCCGTCAAAGACACCAGTATAAGTTGCAGGGTTAGACCGTGGTGTTCTACCAATAGGTGATTGATCCACATTAATAACTTTGTCAAGATATTGATAACCGTTAATTTGGTTATGATCGCCGGGTTTTGACTTTGCACCGTGAAGAATTTGTGCAAGACCTTTATAAAGAATTTCATTTACTAAAGTGCTCTTCCCTGAACCGGAAACTCCGGTCACACAGCAAAATACCCCCATTGGTAATTTTACATTAATGTCTTTCAAATTGTGCTCTTTTGCCCCTTGAACTTCGAGCCAGTTATCATTTGGTATCCGCCTCGTTTTGGGTATTTCTATCCGTTTTTTACCTTTTAGATATTGGCCTGTTATAGATTTTTCACATTTCATTATATCTTGTACATTGCCGGTAGCAACAATATAACCACCGTTAGCTCCTGCACCCGGCCCTATATCTATAATATGGTCTGCAGAATAAATAGTCTCTTCATCATGCTCAACAACTATAAGCGTATTCCCTAAATCTCTCAGCCCCTTTAAAGTCGCTAAAAGTTTTGCATTATCCCTCTGATGTAATCCTATACTTGGTTCATCCAATATATATAATACCCCTGTTAGCTGCGATCCTATTTGTGTGGCGAGACGTATTCGCTGAGATTCCCCACCTGAAAGGCTCCCTGCTGATCTTGCCAAAGTTAAATAATCAAGACCTACATTTATCATGAAACCTAATCTGTTGTTTATTTCCTTTAAGACTTGCCTGCCAATTATTTGCTCTTTAGGAGTCAATCTTATATTTTCAAAAAAATTCAGTAGTTCTTTAATTGACATTTTGGTTATATCAGAAATAGATTTTCCGCCGATCTTAACGGCCAAACTATCTTTTCGAAGCCTTTCACCATTGCATTCAGGACAAGGCTTTGTACTCATATATTCTTCAATTTCTTCCTTTATATAATTTGAAGAAGTTTCCCTATAACGCCTTTCAAGGTTTCTTATTACACCTTCAAACCTTGTCTTGTATTTTAATTGTCTGCCATAACGATTCACATAATTAAACTCAAATTTCTCTTTAGAACCGTATAATATTATATCTATAAATTCAGGATCTAAATCACGTACCGGCATATCCAAATCAATTCCATAATAACGGGCCGCAGCCTGAAGCAGCTGCATATAATACCCGCCATTATTGCCCCACGGTTCTATAGCCCCATCCAGAATAGATTTACTCTTATCAGGAATAACCAGATCCGGATCTATTTCCATATTAACACCCAGACCGCTGCATTTTGGGCATGCTCCATAAGGGCTGTTAAAAGAAAACATCCGTGGGGTCAGTTCCTCGATACTAATACCACAATCAACACATGCATAATTCTGGCTGAAAACAATATCTTCTCCATTTACTATATCTATTACTACTATACCGTTTCCGTGAGCTAATGACGTTTCAATAGAATCAGCAAGCCTCGATTCTATTCCAGTTTTGACAATAAGCCTGTCTACAACGATTTCAATTGTATGCTTTTTATTTTTCTCAAGTTGAATGTCTTCCTCTAATTCCCTCAATTCACCATCTACTCTAGCCCTTACAAAACCCATCTTTTTTATATCTTCAAAAAGTTTTACATATTCACCTTTTCTTCCCCGGATTACAGGAGCTAAAATCTGTATTCGTGTTCCATGTGGGAGTTTCATAACTTGATCTACTATCTGGTCAACAGTTTGCTGACTGATCTCCTTACCACATTTGGGACAATGAGGAATACCGATCCGGGCAAAAAGCAGTCTTAGGTAATCATATATTTCAGTTACAGTACCTACCGTTGAACGCGGATTTTTACTTGTAGTCTTCTGATCTATAGAAATAGCCGGTGAAAGCCCTTCAATAGATTCTACATCCGGTTTATCCATCTGCCCTAAAAACTGTCTCGCATATGCAGAAAGAGATTCAAGATACCTTCTCTGCCCTTCAGCATATATAGTATCAAAAGCTAAAGAAGATTTCCCCGAACCGCTCAAACCGGTCATAACAACCAGCTTATCTCTAGGGATAATAAGATCTATATTCTTAAGGTTGTGTTCTTTAGCGCCTTTAATTATTATCTTGTCTTGACCCAAAAAATAACACCTCCAAATAAAACCCTACGAACTTTTAAACCCTAATTAGTCTGTTTTTCTATATTATTGATTCGGCACATCTTTAATCTAGCTGTTAACTTTCATTTTTTTGAAATTACCTTTCAGTTCAATAACCAAATCTCTTATCATAGCTGCTCTTTCAAATTCCAGTTTTTTCGCTGCAAGTTTCATATCTTTTTCAAGCTCGCTTATTAATTTGTCCTGTTCATGCCCTGATAATTTTGTTATGTCTCCTATATCTATTACATTATAGTTTGCTGCATCTTCCGCTACAAACGATGGAGAATCTACAGCAGCAGATTTTGTGGCTTCAATTACATCATATATATCTTTTTTAATTGTTTGGGGAATTATTCCATGCTTTTTATTATATTCCATCTGTATCATACGCCGTCTGTTTGTTTCATTGATCGCTTTTTTCATAGAATCGGTTATATTATCAGCATACATTATAACTTTTCCGTCAACATTCCTTGCAGCTCTTCCAATAGTTTGGATAAGAGATGTCTCTGACCGCAGGAATCCTTCTTTATCAGCATCTAGTATTACAACAAGAGATACTTCCGGAAGGTCTAGCCCTTCTCTAAGAAGGTTAATACCAACCAAGACGTCATATTTGCCAATACGTAAATCCCTTAAAATCTTCATCCGTTCAAGCGTATGGACTTCTGAATGAAGATATGTAACCTTAACACCAATATCTTCAAGATAATCCGTAAGGTCTTCAGCCATCCTTTTAGTAAGCGTAGTTATAAGAACTCTCTGTTTTTTCTTGACTCTGTTATTGATCTCTCCCAAAAGATCATCTATTTGCCCTTTTACTGGCTTGACCACTATTTTAGGATCAATAAGCCCTGTAGGACGTATTATCTGCTCAACAACCTGCTCGCTCTTTTCCAGTTCATAAGGGCTTGGAGTAGCTGATACAAATACTACTTGATTAATGCGTTCTTCAAATTCTTGAAAGGTTAAAGGTCTATTATCGAGGGCTGACGGGAGTCTAAAACCGTATTCAACCAAAGTCTCCTTCCTTGATCTATCACCTGCATACATAGCCCTTATTTGTGGGACCGTTACATGAGACTCATCAATTATAATCAGAAAATCTTCCGGAAAATAGTCAATAAGTGTATAAGGCGGTTCCCCTGCTTTCCTACCGCTTAAATGTCTTGAATAATTTTCTATTCCCGTACAATAGCCCATTTCTCTCATCATTTCAATATCATATTTTGTTCGCTGTTCAAGCCTTTGTGCTTCCAAGAGTTTATCTTGACTGCGCAGTTCAGCAAGCCTCTCTTTTAACTCTTGCTCAATACTCACAATAGCTTTTTCTATCTTTTCTTTTGGAGTTGCATAGTGGCTGGCAGGAAATATAGAGATATGCGTTCTTTCGCCGAGAACTTCACCAGTGAGGGTATCTATCTCTCGTATCCTTTCTACTTCATCCCCAAAAAGTTCAATCCTAACAGCCCTTTCAGTATATGATGACGGGTATATTTCTATCACATCACCCTTAACACGGAATTTATTCCTGGAAAAGTCAATATCATTACGCTGATATTGAATATCTATCAATTTGCGGATTATTTCTTCACGACTCTTTATCATTCCCGGTCTTAACGATAAAACTTGATTCTCGTAATCTATTGGCGAGCCAAGCCCATAAATACACGAAACACTTGCTACAATAACAACATCACGTCTTTCGAACAAAGCACAGGTAGCAGAGTGACGCAGTTTATCAATTTCATCATTAATAGAAGCATCTTTTTCTATATAAGTATCAGATTGTGGAATATAAGCTTCTGGTTGATAATAATCATAATAGCTTACAAAATATTCAACTGCATTATGCGGCAGAAATTCTTTCAGCTCTGTACACAGCTGCCCGGCCAATGTCTTATTATGGGCAATTACTAATGTGGGCTTATTTACTTCTTGGATTACATTTGCAATAGTAAAGGTCTTACCGGTACCGGTTGCTCCCAAAAGAGTCTGATATTTTAATCCAGACTTAATACCATCGTTAAGCTGTTTTATAGCTTTTGGTTGATCCCCTTTTGGAGAAAATTTTGAAACAACCTTAAATGTATCCATACTTTCACCCCGATTAAAGATCGATTTTACAGATACAGGTATATTATATCATAATCAAAGCTTTTTTCACATTAAAAAGAAAAAAATAGCGAATATATGTTCTCATATACTCGCTACCTTTTATATATATTAATTAATAATATACTTTTCCCCCAAAAGACCAGCTTCTTTAGGCTTAATTGATATAAATAAACTTATTACCCTTAAGCGTATATTTCCCGGGTTTTTTAGCGCTGTAAGTGTCTTTATCGAATGTTTCTAAATCAAGATTTATAATTCTCATTAAAATTTTCTTCTTTTCATCACCTTCAGCATCCATTAAATTGTTTAGCAGTGCCTCTCTTTTCCGTTTAAAGTAATCTTTTCTTTCCACGATCATTCCTCCTTTATTGCATTATTAGTTTTGTGAAATTCTTCACATATATGGACAAATAAAAATGCCAAATATGTGTAATTTTTATAATTGTCTAACAAAACTCTATAATTAGTATAGTATAAAATAATAATCCCGTCAAGAAAAGTTTTTAAAATTTTAAGGAAGGGGGATTATTTGCCTTCCTATTCAATCCCCCTAGACATTGAAGCCATAGCAATAGAACACAATTTACCATATGCGGTTTCTGCACGGGAAGTTAAAACTATCGGTGCAGCTGCACCTAAAACTATTCCAGCCATAACACCTTTTGCAAAATAGATAATTGATTTTCCTAAAATATTTCCGGATTCAATATTCGGAACTAAAAGTATATCCGCATTTCCGGCAACAGGTCCATATATCCCTTTATGTTTGGCAGCCTCCAGGTTAATAGCATTATCTAATGCAAATGGACCATCAATTACAGCATGTCGTATTTGACCCCTTTCTGCCATTTTTGATAGAGCAGCTCCATGTATTGTTGCTTCCATATGAGGATTTACAAACTCTACTGCACTCAAGACAGCAACCTTAGGTTCCGTAAATCCTAAATTTACCAATGCATCAACTGCATTTTGCAGGATTTCGACCTTTTGATTAAGATCGGGTGCAATATTTATACCACCATCAGTTAAAAATAATACCCTTCCGAAGTTTGGAATATCATATGCTGCCAAATGACTTATAATCTTACCGGATCTCAAACCATAATCCGAGCTTAAAACTGCTTTCATAAAATCTGAACTGGTTACCATACCCTTCATTATAATATCAGCGTCACCATTACGAACAAGTTTAACAGCTTCTTCGGCTGCTTCTATAGGATTAGAAATATCTATTATATGTTCTTTTGAGATTTTTAATCCTATTTGAGAAGATAATTCTTCTATTTTTTTTCTATTCCCTACCAATAAAGGGTCCACCAGCCCCTTTTCTGCTGCATCTTTTATACTCTTTAAAACATCAATATCATCTGCTGCTGCAACACTGATACTACTCTTTGGAAGTTTTTGGGCTTTTTCAAGCATTTCATCAAAGTTGCGAAACATCACTCCCTAAAACCTCCTTTAACTCATTACTATCATACCCGTATATCTTTTCCTTTTCTTCTCCTGTTAGTACCCTTAACGCTCCTAACGCCAGTGATTCAAGCTCTTCTTCTCCAGGTACAATAGCTATATCAGCTATAAATTTCACACGTTCTGATATTTTTTCTGTAATATTCTTCGAATGTGCCATTCCTCCAGTAAGAATTATCTTATCGACTTCTCCTTTAAGAACCGTACTCATAGCACCGATTTCTTTACTGATCTGATATATCATCGCCTCTAAAATCAACTCTGCTTCTTTATTGCCATCATGTATGATTTTTTCAACTTCCCTTATGTCTTTAGTGCCGAAATATGAATAAATTCCACCTTCTCCAGTAATTTTTCGTCTCATATCTTCATAAGAATATTCTCCGAAATAACACATTTCTAGAAGTTCAATCACCGGCAATGTTCCGGTCCTTTCGGGTGAAAATGGGCCTTCACTGTTGGCATTGTTTACATCTATCATTCGGCCTTTTCTATGTGCGGTTACTGAAATACCTCCCCCAAGATGAACAATTATAAAATTACAATCCTGATATGTTCTGTTCATCTCCTCAGCTATCTTTCTTCCAACTGCTTTAATATTTAATGCATGTGAAAGGCTCCTTCTAATAATACCCTTCAAACCGGATATCCTCGCAACCTCAACCATTTCATCTACAGAAACAGGATCAACTATAAAAGCCGGAATATGGTAATCCTTTGCAAGGTTAAATGCCATTATACCTCCTAAGTTTGAAGGGTGGTCACCTTGTAACCCTTTTTGTAAATGCTCTATCATCAATTCATTAACACGATAAGTACCACCTTCCACTGCTTTTATCAGCCCACCTCTTCCTACAACAGCATTGAGTGTAGCCACTTGCAATCCCTTATCCAACAAAACATCCTGTATTACTTTTAATCTATACTCATATTGATCTGATACCCTTTTATACTTTTTCAATTCTTCTGCAGAATGCTCTATACTTTCCTTTACTAG
>DUOC01000146.1 GCA_012839065.1 Thermoanaerobacterales bacterium
GATAATAGACCTTTTGACCCTAACTATCAATGGTCACCCACAAATTCTCATTAGTAACAGAATCTCTATGTGGTTGTCAAAGAACAATTTAATATTTTATTGACTTTTCATAGCACGTCTTTTTTTACCTAATAAATTATTGATGATTTATATTCTCCAAATACTTGTCTCAGCACATCACATATTTCTCCAAGAGTGGCATATGATTTTACACTTTCAATAATTGGCGGTATAATGTTTTCCTCGGTTTTTGCAGCTTCCTTTATATTATTTAATAGTCTTTTTACTTTTTCGTTATCTCTATTCTTTTTTAATTTTAGAAGTTTTTCTTTTTGGCATTTTTCTACCTTCGGATCAAATTTAGACAATCCCTTTGGAGGTTCTTCATCTATTATAAATTCATTGACACCTACAACTAGACGTTCTTTGTTCTCTATTTCTTTTTGGTAATTATACGCACTTCTTTGTATTTCTTTCTGCATAAATCCTTTTTCTATAGCATTTACTGCACCGCCTAACATATCAATTTTATCAATGTATTCCTGTGCCTTATTTTCAATTTGATTAGTAAGATATTCTATATAGTAAGAACCGGCTAGAGGATCAACTGTATCCGCCACACCACTCTCATATGCAATTATCTGTTGTGTTCTAAGCGCAATCATTGCTGATTCTTGTGATGGCAAAGCAAGTGCTTCATCATTAGAATTGGTATGAAGTGATTGTGTGCCCCCTAATACAGCAGCTAAAGCCTGTAATGTAACCCTTATTATATTATTTGCTGGCTGTTGTGCAGTAAGTGTTGAACCAGCAGTTTGTGTATGGAATCTGAGTTTCATTGATTTTTCATTTGTTGCTCCAAATCTATGTTTCATGATTTTAGCCCACATTCTACGTGCAGCTCTAAATTTAGCTATCTCTTCAAAAAAATTATTATGAGCATTAAAAAAGAATGAAAGCCTCGGAGCAAAATTATCAACTTCCAAACCAGCTTGTTTTGCAGCTTCAACATACGCGATACCATTTGCGAGTGTAAATGCAATTTCCTGCACTGCAGTAGCACCGGCTTCTCTAATATGGTATCCGCTAATGCTAATAGTGTTCCAGCTTGGCATATGTTTAGTGCAATACTCAAAAATATCCATTACAAGTCTCATCGAAGGTTTCGGCGGAAATATAAATGTCCCTCTAGCAATATATTCTTTCAATATATCATTTTGGATAGTGCCGGACAGTCTGTTTATAGGAATATTTTGTTTTTCTGCTAAAGCAATATACATAGCCAATAATATTACAGCAGGGGCGTTAATAGTCATTGACGTGCTTACTTTATCAAGTGGTATACCATCAAATAAAATCTCCATATCCTGTAACGAATCAATAACTACTCCAGCTCTTCCAACTTCACCTTCAGAAATTGGATTATCAGAATCATATCCTATTTGTGTTGGCAGATCAAAAGCAACGCTTAATCCTGTTTGCCCATTTTGTAAAAGAAATTTGAACCTCTTATTTGTTTCCTCAGCAGTGCCGAATCCTGCATACTGTCTCATTGTCCAATATTTACTTCTATACATTGTTGGCTGAACGCCCCTAGTAAAAGGATACTCCCCAGGGAAGTTTATATCTTGCAGATAATCCATATCTTTGATATCTAAAGGAGTAAATACCTCTTTTATTTCTATATCCGAATCTGTCTTAAAACAATCATTTCTCTCTGGATGCAGTTCAACTGATTTTTTTAAGGTTGTTCCTTCCCATTTTTTTAATTCAGATTCTATATCAGTAATTTCAATATCTTTGTACATTATTAGTTACCTCCCCTTCAGCTTTTGAATATGTTATAGCTAACCCCTCTTTGACATTTCAAAGAGGGGTGTAAATTAATGATATTTTTGCTGAGAATTATACCCATCCTCTAAGTTTAATTGCTTCAGCAACCCTCTGTATTGAAACCATATATGCAGCATCTCTCATATTTACATTGAATTTATTATGCATATCATATACTTCTTCAAAAGCCTTTGTCATTATATTTTCCAGCTTGCTGTTTATTTCTTCTTCGGTCCAGTAGAAATTCATAAGGTTCTGTACCCATTCAAAATATGATACAGTAACTCCACCGGCATTAGCTAGTATATCAGGAACTACAAATATACCTTTTTCAACAAGTATATCATTAGCTTCTAATGTAGTTGGTCCATTTGCACCTTCTACAACTAATTTTGCCTTTATATCAGCTGCATTTTTACCGGTTATTACATTCTCTAAAGCAGCTGGAACTAAAATATCAACTTCTAGCTGAAGGAGTTCTTCATTTGTTATTTCTCTACTTCCGGGAAAACCTAAAACACTCCCCTTCTCTTTTTTGTATTCTAATACAGCATTAGGATCTAAACCATCGGGATTATATATACCACCTTTTGAATCGCTCATCGCAACCACTTTAGCACCCAATCGCTCAATTCCTCTTGCTGCAGATCCACCAACATTGCCACATCCTTGAACTGCTACTGTAGCATTGTTTATTTCTAACCCGATCTTTTTAGCAGCTTCTCTTACCACAAAAGTACATCCATTCCCCGTAGCTGCGGCTCTTCCAAGAGAACCACCTAACCTTATTGGTTTTCCTGTTACAACCCCTGGAGAATTATAGCCTTTTAGCAAGCTATATTCATCCATAAACCATGCCATTACTTGGGCATTAGTATACACATCCGGAGCAGGTATATCCTTATCGGGGCCTATCATTGTATATATAGCACGTATATATCCTCTACTTAACTTTTCTAATTCGTTTCTTGACAATTCTTTAGGATTACAAATAACCCCGCCCTTACCACCACCATAAGGTATTCCTACAACACCACATTTAAAAGTCATCCAAGCAGAAAGGGCCTTTACTTCATCTAAAGTTACATTAGGATGGAATCTAACACCACCCTTTGCAGGTCCTAAAATAGTGCTGTGATGAGCTCTATAGCCTGTAAAAGTCTGGACAGTTCCATCATCCATTTTTACAGGTATAGACACCTCTAACACCCTTTCAGGCTCTTTTAAAATTTCATAAATAGAATCCTCTAACCCTAGTTTTTCGCACACATTTTTAATCTGTTTTTGTACATTCTTAAGCGGACTTAATTCTTCAGTCATACAAAACACCCTCCAAATTCTTTTATTTTTTATTTATTTAAAGAATTATAATCAAGGAAATTATTTTATTAATTTGAAACCTTCATGCAGAGCTTTATTGTTTAATTCTATAGTCTCTGCTGGTACTCTATCCAATACTGCTTTAATTATCGATTCCTGAGAAACAATTTCTGTAATCCCGGTAATTGCTCCTAATGCTACGATATTTGCAGCAATTTCATTTCCTACCTTTTCTCGTGCGGTCTTAATAATAGGGATTTGATACAATTTTAAATCTTCTAATATAAAATCATTTAGTTCGATAGAATCATCAATGATTAATTTTCCACCTTTTTTAACATCACCCAAATATTTTGCAACTGCTTCTTTAGTTAAAGCAAGAAAAATATCTGGTTCAGTTACTTTAGGGTAATCAATATTGCCATTACTTATAATTACTTCTGCCCTGCTTGCTCCCCCTCTTGCTTCAGGTCCATAAGATTGTGTTTGAACTGAATTTTTACCATCAAGAATAGCTGCTTCAGCAAGTATTATACCTGCGAGTATTAATCCCTGCCCACCAGAACCACTGAGTCTTATTTCAATTCTATCCAATTTTATTCCCCCTCTTTCTTTTGCTTTAAGACTTGTTTTTGAGCTTTTTCAATTAACCTACCATATTCCTCTGTGTACTCAGGTTCCTGGCTAGCATAAAATTTGCCAATTAAAAATTTATCTTTTAGTTTATCGGGTGATAACTTTTCTGCTGCATTAACAGAAATAGCATGCTCTCTTTGCCATTTAAGCATTTCTATTGGGCTACTTAGTTCGTTTTTCCTACCAAAATATGTAGGGCAGATACTTACTGCATCAACCAAGGAAAAACCCTTATGCATTAATGCTTCTTCGATAAGTTTAATAAGCTGGTTCGTATGATATACTGTTCCACGTGCTACGAAAGTCGCCCCTGCAGCAACAGCTAATTTGCATAAATCAAAATTTCTATCTATATTGCCGTATGGCGCTGTAGAAGCAAATGCACCTTTTGGTGTCATAGGTGAATATTGTCCATTAGTCATTCCATAGATATTGTTATTAAAAACTATTGTAGTAAGATCTATATTTCTTCTTGCTGCATGGATTAAATGATTCCCTCCAATAGCAGCACAATCCCCATCACCTGTTATAACGATTACTTTCAATTCAGGTTTTGAGAGCTTTATTCCTGTCGCAAAAGCCAGTGCTCTTCCATGTGTTGTATGTAATGTATCAAAATTCATGTAACCCGGAGCTCTGGATGAGCATCCTATTCCTGAAACTATACAAATATTATCCTGATCAAGATCTAAATTATCTATAGCCCTAATTAAAGATCCTAAAATAATTCCATGCCCACATCCGGGACACCAAATATGAGGAAGTTTATTCATTCTAAAATATTTCTCTAAATGAGGCCGCATTTACTTTACCTCCCTTATTTTATCTAAAATCTCATTAGGTGTTATTAGTTGTCCGTTTGCCTTATTTATCCTTTCTACTTTTGCCCTACCAGCAACTATTCTTTCAACCTCTAAAACTAACTGACCCATATTCATTTCCGGTACAATTATTGTTTTAGATTTAGCACATATTTCATCAATTAGTTTCTCCGGAAAAGGCCACAAAACAACTGTTTTAACCCAGCCGGCTTTTATGCCTTCTTCGCGCGCTAATCTAACAGCCCTTTGGGCAGAACGGGCAGTAGATCCGTATGAAAATATAACTACATCAGCATCATTTAGATATTCAGTGCTGTAATCTAATATTTTATCTTTATTGTTTTCGATTTTACCAATTAATCTGTTCATCAACTTTTCTGCTATATCCGGATTAGTAGTAGGAAATCCCGTTTTATCGTGGGTTAATCCGCTGACATGAAACCTATAACCTTCGCCATATGCAGCAAGAGGAGGCACACTGTCATCTACACTATCATCATAAGGATAATAAGGTTTATGATTTTTCGGATCAGGCTTTTTTCTATCGATGATTTCTAAATCTTCAATATTAGGCAAAATCACTTTTTCTCTCATATGTCCAACTACTTCATCCATTAAAAGGATAACAGGGGTGCGATACTGTTCTGATAAATTAAATGCTTTAATTGTTGTATAGTAAGTTTCTTCTACAGAAGAAGGGCTTAAAGCTATAATTGGGTGGTCACAGTGAGTACCCCATTTAGCCTGCATAACATCTCCTTGTGAAGGGGATGTCGGAAGTCCGGTACTGGGACCGCCCCTTTGGACATTTACTATCACACAAGGAATTTCTGTAAAAGATGCAAATCCAATATTTTCTTGCTTAAGTGAAAAGCCTGGACCGCTTGTTGCAGTCATAGCTTTTTTACCTGTTAAGGAAGCACCTATAACTGCGGCCATACTCCCTATTTCATCTTCCATTTGTATGAATTTACCATTGACTAAAGGCAGTTTTTCAGCGCATAATTCAGCTATTTCTGTAGAAGGAGTAATAGGATAACCGGCAAAAAATCTCATTCCGACATCAAGTGCCCCTTTTACACATGCTTCATTCCCTTGCATTAATCTCGCTTCATTTTTCATTTATACCACCTCCGACAGTTATAGCGAAATCAGGGCACCTGAGTTCACATAGCATACATTGAGTACATTGCTCAATATTCACTAGAACTGCCCTGCCGTTTTTCATTTCAAGTACTTTTTGTGCACAAAATTCTACACAAATACCACAGCCTTTACACCATTTTTCATTTATTTTTATATCTCCCACATGCTGTTTTTTTATTTTAACCACTCCTTTACTTTTAGTAGTTTAATAATTGCTTGGTTTATTATAAAGAATTTTTTTCGCTAATGTTTATTACGGCTGTATTTTTTTAAAAGAACAATAGTTGTATTTAACATGTTTATTGAACCTTGGTCCGGTAAAAAGCTGAACTCAATAATTTCTTTATCCCCTTCTATTAACTCCACTATTTCCTTTTTGTTTTCCGGTGATGTAATAATAACATCAAGTTCATTTATCAACTCTATTTTCTTCGGATCTTTTGAAATTATAGTACGGAGATTAGGCAGTTCTATTCCGGCTTGTTTGAACGACTTTAATACTGTCTTTGCAAAATTATGCGAGTTGCAATATAGACCAACCCTTTTTGTATTGGGAATCTGAGAAATCTTAATTAAAGTATCGGCAGGAGGAGCCAACCCTATTCCGATAACCTCTTTATTTTTATCCTGTAAAAGCTGTTTCACATCGTCTCGATGTGTAAAAGTCGTAACTATTATATCAACGTTTTTAAGTATCTCATTAGTAGATTTCGGATTTTTTTTAAAGTCATCTAATAATACTGTTACTGCAGTTACACCTTCCCCTAACTCTATTCTTTTTAGAAAACATTCAAGTTGTTCATTATTGCATTCAATAAAAGCTATTTTGAAATTTTTAATAATTTCCTTTTTTTCTTCAATTCTAGTATGACAAACAACGCTAAATTCGTCTAAACTATAACCACTATTAAGTGCTTCATCTAAAGCTTTATCAACAATATTTATGAGTTTTTCATTGTCAAAACTCTGATAGCCTATATTATCTTGGTAAGCAACAAATGTGCCTTTCCCTTGATGGGAAAATATATATCCTTCTTCCTCTAATTCTTTATAGGCATTGCTTACTGTATTTCTGCTTACTCTTAATTCGTCAGCAAGCTCTCTCTCGGGAGGCAATTTAAACCCCTTACGCCATATACCCAACTTGATAAATTCTTTTATTCTATATTTGATCTGTAGATAAATTGGAACTCCGCTTTCACGGTCAAGATCTATATTAAGCATTTAACAGTACCACCTTTAGAATACTTCAAACAATAATGGACTACAGTATACATCCATATTGGATATATATTAAAATATATTATACTACATTTTAATATATCATGCTAGTTTTTTTATAAAAAATTAAAAGGAGGTTCATTGTAAAATGAAATGTAACAGAACATAAAAAGGTAGAACCACAGCGAGAAACCCAGTATGATATTATTGTCCACTAAACACATACAGAGGTTATTGCTATGGCTCTTACTAAAAATAATAACACATCCGCACGTACTTTTAAACACTTATCAGATTTATCAGAATTTAATATTGGGATAATTGATATCATTAGATTTTTCTTAAAATGCCACATTTAATATTGCAATTTAGGAAAAATAAAAAAGAGCCACAAAGGCCCCTTTTATAAATTTTATTAAATACCTTATAAGGCAAGTATCATCTGGGCTCAACAATCAACTTAATAGCTGTCCTTTCTTCACCATCTATTTCTATATCGGTGAAAGCAGGAATACATATCAGATCAATCCCACTTGGTGCTACAAACCCCCTCGCTATAGCTACAGCTTTTACTGCCTGGTTTAGGGCCCCTGCCCCTATCGCTTGCATCTCCGCTGATCCTCGTTCCCTTAAAACTCCTGCCAATGCACCTGCTACTGAGTTTGGATTCGACTTTGCTGATACCTTTAATACTTCCATTATTGAATACCTCCTTATAAATTTGTAATTTTTTCTTTATTGCTATTTGTTTTTATTATATTCTATATGAGTTTCTAAAATCCTCTTTTAGTTAACAAAAAAATTATATTTTTAAATATTTCTTTGTTTTTCATCGATTCCAGTGTTTACTTGTATGTTTATCCTTTTAATTTCATTAACTTTTTTACTTTTCTCATCAATTTTTAAGAGAACTCCATTAAAAATACTTTCTCCTGATGCTACTTTAAATGAAACTGGAAGTTGCGTTATAAATTTCTTTATGACTAATTCAGGTTGAACTCCTAGTATCGAATTGTAAGGGCCGGTCATTCCAACATCAGTAATATAGCCAGTTCCACCGGGTAGAATCCTATCATCAGCAGTTTGAATGTGGGTATGTGTACCTAAAACTGCAGTTACTTTTCCATCCAGAAACCATCCCATAGCCATTTTTTCCGAAGTAGCTTCTGCGTGAAAATCAACAATAATAATATCTACGATATCTTTTAATTCTTCTAATATTTGTTCAGCTGCTTTAAAAGGACAATTTAGGGGGTTCATGAAAACTCTACCTAGCAAATTCATTATTCCCAATTTTATATTCCCTTTTTCTAATACTGCAAAACCGTTTCCCGGAGTTTCAAGTGGATAATTTGCAGGTCTTACAATCCTTTCCTCATTATTTATAAATTTAAAAATTTCTTTATTATCCCAAGTATGATTGCCCAAAGTTAAACAATCAATGCCTATATCGAAAAGCTCTTCTGCAACTTTTTTAGTTAATCCTGCCCCTCCTGCAGCATTTTCACCATTTGCTATAACAAAATTAATATTATGTTTAAATATTAATTTGCTTAAAATGTTCCTTACGGTTCTTCGCCCCGGGCGTCCGACTATATCTCCTATAAAAAGAATGTTCAAATCATACACCCCTGTTTTATATATATACTTTACTTTTAGTAAATTAAAGCGCGCATTTGGCGCGCTGTAATTTCATTATTAATAATATTTTCTCTACTTTGCATATTCAACAGACCTTGTTTCCCTAATTACGTTAACCTTTATTTGACCGGGATATTCTAAATCTTCTTCTATTCTTTTGGCTATTTCTCTTGCAATTTGTGATGCTTCTAAATCTGAAACATCTTCAGGTTTTACCATTATTCGAATTTCGCGTCCTGCTTGAATAGCAAACGCTTTTTCTACCCCCTTAAAAGAATCAGCTATTTCCTCCAGTTTCTCCAGCCTTTTTATATAAGCTTCAAGTGTTTCTCTTCTAGCACCTGGTCTTGCAGCTGAAATTGTATCAGCAGCTTGGACCAAAACTGCCTCTATTGTCTGCGGTTCGATATCATTATGATGTGCTGAAATAGCATGTATTACTTCAGGCATTTCTTTATATTTTTTTGCAAGATCAGCTCCTATAAGTGCATGAGAACCTTCCATTTCATGGTCAACTGCTTTCCCTATATCATGCAACAATCCTGCTCTTTTGGCAATATTTACATCTGCCCCTAATTCTGCTGCCATTACTTTTGCTAAATGCGATACTTCAATTGAGTGCTTTAAAACATTTTGACCATAGCTTGTTCTAAACTTTAATTTGCCGAGGAGTTTAACTACTTCGGTATGGATACCATGAACTCCTGTTTCGAAAACAGCTTGTTCACCTTCTTCTCTTATTCTGTTTTCAACTTCTTTTTGCGCTTTTTCAACCATTTCTTCAATTCTAGCCGGATGTATTCTCCCATCATTTATAAGTTTTTCTAATGCTACTTTAGCTATTTCTCTCCTAATAGGATCAAAACCTGATAATATTACTGCCTCAGGTGTATCATCGATTATTAAATCAACGCCTGTCAAAGTTTCCAGTGCCCGAATGTTTCTGCCTTCTCGACCTATTATTCTACCTTTCATCTCATCATTAGGTAGAGATATTACTGATACCGTTGTCTCAGCAACGTAGTCTGCAGCACATTTTTGAATAGAAGTAACAATTATTTCTTTTGCCCGCTTTTCTGCTTCTTCGCGAGCTTGGGTCTCTATCTCTTTAATCAGAAGAGCAGATTCGTGCTTTATTTGATCTCTTATATTAGAAAGTAAAATTTCTTTCGCTTCTTCTGATGTTAAACCTGACAATCGTTCAAGTTCAGCTAGCTGCTTTTCATATAATGTTTGGATCTCTGCTTGTAATGATTCTATTTGTTTTTCCTTCTGTTCTAAATAGTTTTCTTTTTTTTCAATTGCTTCAGTTTTTTTATCTAATGTTTCTTCTTTTTGTAGCAACCTTCTTTCAGCCCTCTGAAGTTCGCTTCTTCGTTCTTTTATTTCTTTTTCAAACTCACTTCTTAATCTGTGAACCTCTTCCTTAGCTTCTAAAATAGATTCTCTTTTAGTAGCTTCAGCATCTTTTTCAGCTTCTTCTCTGATCTTTTTGGCTTCTTCTTCTGCCGAATTTATCTTCGCCTCGGCAATATATTTCCTAACAAAATAGCCTATAATTAATGCAACTAGACCAATACCTGCAGCTACAAATATATCTTTTAAGTTAATATTTATTCACCTCCTATATTAGCTGAAATAACAAAACCGAGCGGGGCTCGGTCCTTAAAAGAAAAACAACTCCTATGTTGTTATTCTAGTTTAGTCCGGTCATTTTTTTTATAAATATATCCCCTGCCCTATTTATTTGCTTATATATCTCAGCTATAATTTTATTTTTCTTTTGATATAAATTACATGCATATCACGATAATTTTATAACTTTTTTCCCAAAATGTCAAGTATTGAAGATTATGGGTAATATGTAATTAAATGTCATGTTCGTCTAATACTCTAAATATTACATCATATGTAAAACCTTTCCTCTGAAGAAATCTGCCAAGAATCTGCTTTGTCTCGTTTTTCTTAAATCCTTTATAACTAATTTGTTTTTCTTTCTTTTTTGCAGCTAATAAAGCAGCTTCATATTCATTATAATTATTCAGCTTTTCAGCAATTATATCATATGATATACCTTTTTTCAGCAGTATATGTTTTATTCCATTTGAGCCTATATATTTTGAATAAGCAATATTATTGATCCATTTTTCGGCATATTGCTCATCATTAATATATCCTTTTATTATAAGTTCTTTTAGTACGCTTTTTATCATGTCTTTATTAAATTTTTTACGACAAAGTCTAATATACATTTCCTTTTCAGTATAATCCCTAATTGATAGTAATTTAAATGCAGTTGATAATATTTTTTTGTACTCTCTTTCTGAACTATCATTTAAGTTGTATACTTCCATAGTAATCCCCTTGCAACTAGATTAATTAATCATTTCTTTTCTTTTCTATCCGATTCTTCTTCGACTTCCTCGGTTTCTGTAGATATTATTAACCCGCACTTCTTTTTGATCTCTTTTTCAATTTTTAAAGATAAGTCAGTGTTTTCTTTTAAGTATTGTTTAGCATTTTCCCTACCCTGCCCTAACCTTTCATCTCCATAAGAATACCATGCTCCACTTTTATTTATTATTCCTACATCTGCCCCAATATCCAAGATACATCCTTCTTTAGAGATCCCTTCACCGTACATTATATCAAATTCTGCCTGCTTGAAAGGGGGTGCTACTTTGTTTTTTACAACCTTAATTCGCGTTCTATTACCCATAATATCATTTCCCTGTTTCAATGACTCTGTTCTCTTCACCTCTAATCTAACCGTAGAATAAAATTTTAAAGCTCTACCGCCAGGGGTTGTTTCAGGATTTCCAAACATAATCCCCACTTTTTCTCGCAATTGATTTATAAATATTACCGATGTTTTTGATTTACTTATTGCTCCTGCTAATTTTCTTAATGCTTGTGACATCAAACGTGCTTGCAGCCCAACATGCATATCTCCCATTTCCCCATCCAGTTCAGCTTTTGGAACCAAAGCTGCTACCGAATCAACTACTACTACATCAACCGCACTGCTTCTTACCAGAGCCTCTGCAATTTCCAAAGCTTGTTCTCCTGTATCCGGTTGAGAAATTAATAGATTGTCTATATCAACACCAAGGTTCTTAGCATATGTCGGATCCAGCGCATGTTCTGCATCTATAAATGCTGCAATGCCTCCTACTTTTTGAGCCTCTGCAATAATATGTAAAGCAACTGTAGTTTTCCCTGAAGATTCGGGACCAAATATTTCAATTATCCTCCCTCTGGGGATCCCGCCTACTCCAAGAGCAATGTCTAAAGATATAGCACCTGTTGGAATTACTTCGATATTTAACTTATCACCAGCTTCTCCTAACTTCATTATAGAACCTTTCCCGAACTGTCTTTCTATTTGGCTTATAGCCATATCAAGTGCCTTTTGCTTCTCTATCAAATTTAACGCCTCCCCCTTGCGAACTTTTGTTCGATTGATATTATTATATAGTAAATTTGAAAATAAGTCAACGTAAATCATATGATGAAAGTTTCAATAGATGTATATACTGGCCCTTTGGATTTTAATTCACTTTTCATAATACTTATGGAATTCAATTCGGTTACTATCGTAAAATCTGATGTATCTTTTAATATTTTATTAAGTATATCTTTATCAGGTTTTCTTCTAAAACGCCCCAACGTAATATGGGGAGAAAAACGTGTTTTTTTCTCTATTATTCTATAGTTATATAGATTTTCTTCTACTTCATCGTAAATGTATTTAAGAGCATCATATTTTTTTAATCCTACCCATAAAACTCGGGGATTGTTAATATTAGGGAAGATGCCTGTACTATTTATGATTATTTTTAACGGGGGTTTGATTTTTTTATGAACACGATTTAAACTATCTTTAATAGAAGGTATAGTCTCAATTGAAATATCTCCGATAAATTTCAGAGTTATATGGAAATTATGCTTTTCAACCCATTTAACATCAAAAAGTTGTTCCTTAAAATTATCCTGCAGTTCTGCTAATTTTGCTTTAGTTTCCGAACATAAATCAGCAGAAATAAAAACTCTAATATTGTTCATTATTAACCCACCTAAATGATAGTTTATAATAAGAATTCTATAAAATTTATAAATATCCTTTATTATCATATAAAAGCATGATTATATATTAGTTTAAGTATAGAAAATAACTTCGGTGAAGATAACAACACCTCTCTCGAAATCAAGACCTGTTATTCTTAACTTTTTCCGCACCACACAAGTGTCAACAGCAATTCAGTATTCTGCCGAGTGCCGGTCGCTGCCCC
>DUOC01000147.1 GCA_012839065.1 Thermoanaerobacterales bacterium
GGCAGCGATATCCATAATAGCAGCTGTGGGGAATCCGGCGGTCACAAAAGCAACATCAACGTTTCCGTCTTTGAGGCTATTGGCCGCTTCGGCAAAGGACAGGTACTGAACGGTGATATCATCATAAGTGATACCATAGGCTTCTAATATCTGCCGAGCATTGGCTTCCGTGCCGCTACCGGCCGATCCTACAGCTACACGTTTCCCTTTCACATCGGCAATTTCCTTGATTCCGGTTTTGCCCAAGGTAACGATTTGAATGGTTTCAGGGTAGATGGAAGAAATGCCGCAAAGTCCGTCCACCTTCTGCCCTTCGTACATCTCTACGCCATTGGCGGCATAATAGGTGATATCATTTTGGATAAAAGCCAATTCTACTTCATGTTCTTTCAGCATATTAATGTTGGCCACTGAAGCCCCCGTGGTTTCAGCACTAGCGTTAACACCCTCAACATTCTTGTTCAGTATCTCGGCTACAGCTCCGCCTAGCGGGAAATAGACTCCAGCCGTTCCACCGGTAGCAATCTTAACAAAAACCTCAGCCGACTCCGGTTCTCCTTCGCCCTCCGGTGCTTTGGGGCCGCAGCCTGCCACCAAAACCAGCACCAAGAACATGGCCACCAGCATTAGGAATCCCTTACGTCTCATAGTCAACACTTGAATCCCTCCTTATATGTATTAAAAATTTATATTCTATATAATTTCTAGCTCTATAACCCAAACTCCTTCTTTTTTCGTAACCAGTTTTTAATAAAAATTAAAACGAACTTCTATTTCCTTTTAATTGCCAAGCTCTATACTGATTCCGCTGAAAACTTGCACTAAATCCTGAACCTCCAATTTATCCTTTTCAGCATTACGAACGTCTATAACAGCTTTTCTTTTACTCATCATCAAAAGCCTATTACCGTATTCCACCGCATAGCGAAGATAATGAGTTACCATTAAGGCTGTTACTCCTTTTTCTTGAGCAATTTTATCTGTTAGTTCCATAATTGTTTCACTTGTTTTAGGGTCTAAAGCTGCCGTATGCTCATTTAAAATCAAAAGCTTAATCGAAGTCAAGACTTCTAGGCTTTCAACCAGTTTCGCATTAATAGGATCAGAAACTGCTGAGAAAAGCAAGACAAGCACATTGAATTAACTGGTATATTCCGGGAATTTATATCTGTCGAGTAAGAATGTCTGACAAACGCGTTATGGCAAACATATTTGTGTCCTCGCCCCAATTTCGGCCAGAGTGTTTCTAGCAGAAAATAAATACAGCTTTACAACATTATGGGTAGGCTAATAACGAAAGTACGCTTATAATCTTCGACGCTGGCGAAGGTTAGTTTCAATCCCTTATAGGTAGGCGAATACGCACTGCTTTATACCCGAAGGTTTCAATCCCTTATAGGTAGGCTAATAACATGGCGGCTGGTCTGTACCCGCTAAACTAGACACATGAAAAGTTAACTTATCTCTCTTTTTCTTAGAATACCTAACATTTATAAATCGATGAAGTTTGAATGACAACTATGCTGCGATTTGGCTGTAATATTCTCTCTTGTATTCCTTAGGTGATTTGTAGCCCAAAGATGAATGCAGACGCTTACAGTTGTAAAATGTTTCAATGTAATCCACGATAGCAAGTCTTGCTTGTGCTCTAGTCTTAAAGGTTCTACCGTATATTAAATCTTTCTTTAATGTGGAAAAGAAGGATTCCATGCAGGCATTATCGTAGCAGTTTCCTTTTCCGCTCATGCTTTGTATTATACTGTATTTTCTTAATGTGTCTTGATACTCAAAGGCTGCATATTGCACGCCACGATCGGAATGAAATACTAGACCTTCTTTGGGTCTTTCTTTCCGAATTGCCTGCTCTAATGCGGCTATAGTTAGTTTCCTAGTCCTTGTAGCATCCATTGACCATCCTACTACTTCTTTTTGGAATAGATCTTCTACTGCTGCAAGGTAAAGCCATCCTTCTTGTGTTTTTATATATGTAATGTCGCCAACCCAAATCTGATTAGGCTTTTCTGATTTAAAATCTTGATTTAGCAGGTTGGGGGCTACTGGATAGTTATGCTTTGAATCAGTTGTAGCTTTATATTTTCTTTTTAAACGGCTGTATATATGATTCTCTCTCATTAGTCGTCTTACTTTGTTTTTCCCACAGGTAAATCCTTCTTTTTTTAGATGGGCTGTAATGCGAAGAATGCCATAGGTTTCTCTGGATTCTTTATGAACTCGCTTGATTTCCTTTAATAACTTTTTATCGTATTGTTTTCTTTTACTTTTAGGTCGTTTAAGCCAATTGTAGTAAGCGCTCCTTGATACTTGTAACACTTGGCACATCTTCTCCGCGCGAAATTCGGAGCTGTGTTCTTTGATAAATTTATATTTTATTTCCCGGGTCTTGTGAAGATGGCCATAGCTTTTTTTAATATTTCATTTTCTTCCCTTAAGTCGAATATTTCCTGCTGTAACTTACGTAATTTCTCATCTTCCGGCAAAAGGTTTCCTTTACCGGGGAAAGCATCTTCTCCATGCTGACCGTATTGTTTTATCCAGCGATATATGGAAGTCTCGCTTACATCTATATCTTTAGATACTTGTCTTACTGTTTTACCTCGCTCCGTGATAAGCTTTATTATTTCCTTTTTATACTCCGGGGTAAAGCTTCTCCTGGTTCTCATTTCCGGACACACCCTTTCCATTATTTATTATACTAACTATTCTGTGTGTCCGGCAAATCGGGTATAGTTTAAGCTGAAAAAGCTCAAAGAGAAGTTTCAATCCCTTATAGGTAGGCTAATAACGTAATAGCAATGTTGGCTAAAATGTTTTACGGTACGGAGTTTCAATCCCTTATAGGTAGGCTAATAACTTATGGAAAAGGGTAGGATATAGAGAAAAGCAAAAGTGTTTCAATCCCTTATAGGTAGGCTAATA
>DUOC01000148.1 GCA_012839065.1 Thermoanaerobacterales bacterium
GAACAATATTATATTTATGTGGCACTTACAAGGGCTTCTGATATCCTTTATATCAGTTATCCACTTGCAGATGAAGAAGGTGGAGCACTTATGCCTTCTTATATAATAAGACAGTTAAAAAGGATTTATCCCTTACTGGAAGAGGAAAAATGGAACATAGAACCCGACGGTAGTGATTCAGATTTAGATTATGTATCTAGTCTTTCGGGAGGGCTTACGTATTTACCGCAGTGTTTGAGAACTGCTATTGAGGGGAATAAAATAAATCCTATATGGTGGGATGTATATACTTGGTTTGTATCTAAAAGTAGAATTAACTGCAAACAGAAACTTAGCGGGCTATTTTTGAAAAATCAGGAGGCTAATATTTCTCCACGACTTATTAAAGGGTTGTTTAAGAGCCCTATAATTGCCAGTGTTTCTCAACTTGAAAAATATCAAAAATGTCCTTTCTCGCATTTTATGTCTTATGGTTTAAGACTTAAAGAAAGAGCTGTATATAAGCTTGATGCTCCAGATTTAGGACAGTTTTTCCATGCGTCTATGAATATAATTACAAAGAAACTTATAGATAATTCTATTAATCTTGCCGATCTGAATAATGAAGAATGTAAACAAATAACATCTGAAGTGGTAGATACTCTGGCACCTCAGCTTCAAAACGAAATATTGATGAGTACTTCTCGCTATAGATATCTCTCCGGGAAACTTAAGAAAACGGTGGAACGCGCTGTTCTTACACTAAGGGAACATGCGAAGAGAGGCAGTTTTAGACCGATTGGTTTAGAGCTGACTTTTGGTGATGGTGGTAGTTTACCCCCTTTAGTAGTAGAGCTTACAGACGAGACAGCTTATATCAAACTTAGGGGCAGAATTGATCGAGTAGATAAAGCAGTTTATAATGATAAAATCTATTTAAGGGTAATTGATTACAAATCAGGTATGGATAGATTTGAGCTTGAGGATATTTATTATGGTTTAAATCTACAGCTGCTTGTTTATCTTGAGGTTGTGTTGCAATATGCTCATTTGTTATTAGGTGAAAAAATAATCCCCGGCGGTATTTTTCACTTCAAAATTGATAATCCTATTATAACCAGTCCAGTCCCTATTGAACAAAGAAAAATAGAAAAAGAAATATTGAAAAAACTCCGTATGAAGGGGCTTGTAATGGCTGATCCTCAACTAGTAAAATTGATGGATAATGAAGTGTCATCAGGATATTCAGATCTGATTCCTGTTGCTATAAGGAGGGACGGCAGTTTTTACAAAAACTCTTCTATTGCTACGGAGGAACAATTTGACATTCTTCGCCGTCATCTGTGCAGAGTGATTAAAAAAATTGGTGATGGCATTATATTAGGAAATGTAAAAATACAGCCTTATATAAAAGGACGTAATACACCATGTAATTACTGTAAATATGATGCCATATGTAAATTTGATAAATTGTTAGAAGAAAATACCTACAGAGTAATTAATACACTTAGTCATGATCTGGTATGGCAACTATTGGAGCGTAAAAGGGGGGAAGATTGAATTGGCGAAGATTCTATGGACACCGGAACAGCTTGAAGCTATAAATCATAGCAAAGGTAAGCTGTTAGTATCGGCATCGGCAGGTGCCGGCAAAACTGCAGTTTTGGTTGAGAGAATTATTAAAAAAATTACAGATGAGAAAACAAACATCGATATTGATCAGCTTTTAGTAGTTACTTTTACAAATGCGGCTGCATCTGAGATGAGAGATCGTATAAGAACTACAGTAGTTAAACAACTGGAAGAAGGCAATACATACTCAAAACACCTGGAGCGCCAACTAACCCTTTTAAATAAAGCATCTATAGGGACTATTCATTCGTTTTGCCTTGAAGTGATAAAGCAGCATTTTGAACAGCTTAAATTAGACCCGAATTTTAGAGTAGCAAATGAGATAGAAACTGTTTTTTTGCAAAGAGAAGTTATTGAAGGACTTTTTGAACAAAAATATAGTGAAGGTGATCTCGGTTTTGCTTATTTAGTAGAATGTTATGGCGGAGGCAGAAGCGATTTTATGCTCCAAGACTTAGTTCTCAATCTGTATGAGTTTGCACGCAGCAATCCCTGGCCAGAATATTGGCTAAAAAGCATAGAACAAAATTTTTATATATATGATAATAAAGATATTGATACATTAGTATGGACAGACAATCTAAAAATGGGAGTAAAACTTGAACTCGAAAACGTGTTTGATTCTTTAAAGAGGGCTTTAGCTTTAACAAGGCGACCCGATGGCCCATGGCAATATGAAGAAAATATACTGGCAGATATAGTATTAACTGAGCAATTAATAGATTTATGTTTTGGAACCTGGGATGGATTATATAAGTCTTTTAACAGTATAGAGTTTATTTCTTTGAACCGCTGTAGCGGTGATATTAATGAAAACATTAAAAATCAGGTTCAGGATATTAGGAATACAGCCAAAAAGAGTATTAATAAAATAGCCCAAGGATTATTTTCTCGAACGAGTGAAGAGTTATTAAGTGATTTAAATAAATTGTCACCTGTGATTTCAGACTTAATAAATTTAGTAATTGAATATGGTGAAGCTTATACCTGTGCAAAACTATCAAAAGGTTTAGTAGATTTCGATGATCTTGAACATTACTGTCTGCAACTTCTCCTAGATAAAGATTCAAGACCGGGACGAGAAATACCGTCAGAAATAGCTAGAGAGCTGAGTAAAAACTATATAGAGGTTATTATTGACGAATACCAGGATATAAACGCTGTACAGGAAACGATATTAAACTTAGTGGCTACACATAATAATTTATTTATGGTAGGGGATGTCAAACAGAGCATATACCGTTTTCGCCTGGCAAGACCTGAACTTTTTCTCAAAAAACATAGAACATATTCTTTTGATCGGGATGCAATAGAAAGGAAAATAGATCTAAATAAGAACTTTCGCAGCAGAAAGGAGATTATAGATGGTATTAATTTCATATTTAGACAGATTATGAGTCAGCAAGTTGGTGAAATTGAATACAGCAAACAAGCTGAACTTTACCATGGGGCTGATTATCCAATGATTGATTTATTAGATGGGGAATCCACGGTAGAGCTACATTTAATCGATTTAAAAGAAGAACTTTTGGAAGAAGAATTTGACGTATTGGATTCTGAAACAGAAGCAATTGATGCTATAAGGATAGAGGCACGTTTTGTAGCAAAAAGAATTAAAGAGATGGTTTGTGAGGGGAAGGAAAATGCTAAACCTTTCCTAATATATGATAGGGAGCTTAAAGACTATCGTCCGGTATTATATAAAGATATAGCAGTACTTATGAGAACGACAAAAAATTGGGCTAATATATTCCTTGATGAGTTTCATGCGGCTGAAATACCTGCTTACACTGAAACCGGGACAGGCTATTTTGAGGTTGTGGAAATAAAGACGTTTCTCTCTTTACTCAAGATTATAGATAATCCCAGGCAAGATATACCATTGGCTGCGATCTTGAGATCGCCAATAGTGGGATTAAATGCTGAAGACCTTGGGGACATCAGGTTATACTGTCCTAATGGTAGTTTCTATGATGCTCTTAAGGAAGCAGCTGCTTCTGAAACAGGCTATCTTAACGAGAAACTTAATGAGTTTCTACACAACTTGGAAAGATGGAGAAGTCTTGCTCGAAGTTCTGATTTAGCTACCCTCATATGGACCTTATATAGAGAGACGGGGTATTATGATTTTGTTGGAGGGATGCCCAGCGGAAGGCACAGACAGGCTAATCTGAGAGCATTATTTGATAGAGCCCGCCAATTTGAAACAACTACATTCCGAGGTCTGTTTAATTTTCTGAAATATATTGATAGTATTCAAGAAAGTGGAAGCGATCTGGGAACAGCAAAAGCACTTGGTGAGAATGAAAATGTTGTTAGGATTATGAGCATTCATAAAAGCAAGGGGTTGGAATTTCCTATAGTATTTGTTTCAGGGCTTGGTAAGAATTTTAACTTTCAGGATTTCAATAAAGATATTTTGTTTGACAAGGATTTCGGGTTAGGTCCGGCTTTTGTAGATCCTGAGATGCGTATTAAATATCCTACAATTATGAAACTTGCAATTAAAAACAAACTAAAATTCGAGACTCTTGCTGAAGAAATGCGTATTCTTTATGTAGCAATGACAAGGGCAAAAGAAAAATTGGTTTTGACCGGCACTGTTAAGGATTGTGAGAAAAGTTCTGCTCGTTGGTGCCAAAATGTGGATTCTTATGAGTGGCAGTTACCAGTGGGCAGCATGGCAAATGCGAGGTCTTATTTGGATTGGATTTGCCCTGCCCTTGTAAGACATCGGAGCGGCGAGATAATACGCAAGCTAGGTTTATGTGATGAACCACCACCTGAGTTTATTAAAAATGATAGCTCCGAATGGGATATTAATATATATAAATACAATGAATTAGATGTCCCTCTTGAGGTAAATGTTGCAGCTAAATATGAAGATTTAATTGATAAAGTGAATAACTTTTTACCGCTCGAACCACAGAGTGATTTTGTTGAGATAATAGAAAGGAACTTTTCTTGGAAGTATCCATATTGGGATATTGTAGGGAAACCAGTCAAGTTGGCAGTGTCTCAAATTAGAGAGGCCACCTCAATAGCCGAAAGCTATGGAGCTAATAATAAAAAAACAAAACAAAATTTTTCGATTAAACGACCCAAATTTCTACAGGGATTTGAAGGTCCTCTCACACCAACAGAAATAGGGTCAGCGGTTCATACTGTAATACAGCATCTTGATTTAAGAAAAGGCCTTGAGGAAGAGGATATTAAAGATCAAATAAACGATATGTTTGTTCGGGAACACATTACAGCAGAGCAGCTGGAATCTATAAATATTGAGTGGATTATGGATTTTTTGGGCAGTGAATTAGGGAGACGAATTTTGGAGGCAAAAAGTGTCAGAAGGGAGACACCTTTTACCATAGCTCTGCCTATTAGCAAACTGTATCCTGAATTAGCTGAATATACTAAAATAAATGAGTCTATATTAATCCAAGGTATTATAGATATGCTTGTAGAAGAAAATGATGGATTTATAATTATAGATTTTAAAACAGATAAGGTAAGAGGTAATATAGATAATATTGTTGAGCGTTATAAGACCCAGATAGATTTATATTCACAAGCAGTTGAGATAATAATGGGGAAATGTGTCAAGGAGAGATATTTATATTTATTCGATATAAATAAAGGAGTTGCTGTATAACTATACTCCCATCAAAAAAGTGCGGGGCATTCCCGCACTTTATGATTATTGGGTTATGTTTTCTAAAGGAAATTGCGATCTATAATTTGTGAACTGCTGATAAATTTGCTCGATTTCTTTTCTTTCAGCCCCTTGAAGGGTGTACCAACCTTTTTTGAACATTAGATTAAAGATTTCTCTTGAACATTGATGTGTTTCAGCAAGGATTCTGTTTAGATCGCCATATAGCGAAAGGTGGCTTGCTTCTCTTATGAAAGTATTAAAACATTCAGTTAAATACTTTTCGGTTGCAAGAACGTCATTAAGATAATCTCTGTCATGCATTTCTGATCCCATTATATTTTGGTCCCCTATTTGAGGGTTTTTGATTTCCTTTTCTTTATTTTGTTGCGGCTGGTATGAATCCATTTTTCTATACCTCCTGTTCTAAAAAATTGATTTATTAGCGTCAACGTGTTTTAAAAGAATGTCATAATGATTTTGATGCATTCTGCATGCCCTTTCCA
>DUOC01000016.1 GCA_012839065.1 Thermoanaerobacterales bacterium
AAATGTAAAGGTTCTTTTAAAATTCCTTTTTTCACATAGTATAGAGCGTTGTATATCATGCCGGCATCAAAAATCTCAATCTCCGGCTTAATCCCATATTCCTGCATAGTCATACCTAACTCTTCTAAAAATTGAGGTGTATTTAGAAATACCGCATTATGCTGCCAGTTCATGCTGCCACAGTCATATGAAGCTATTTCAGGTCTAATTGTTTTTAAATGTTCTTGCCTTCTTTCATTATCAGCACCTAACTCCCCAGATGTTGTACAGTTAATTACAATATCACATCTTTCTTTAATAAGTCTAACTGTTTCTTCAAATTTGGCTTTATCCATAGTTCCTTTTCCTTCATCATCTCTCACATGGATATGTGCAATCGATGCTCCTGCTTTATAACATTCATACACATCATCAGCAATCTCTTGTGGTGTTATAGGAATATTGGGATTATCTTTCTTTGTTGGCCATGCACCGGTAGGTGCAACAGTAATAATTGTTTTCACGGTTTCACCCCCTCCTTTTAGAAATATTAATCTCTTTCCAACAGCATAGCTACTCCTTGTCCGCCTCCACAGCAGAAGGTCACTAAACCTAAATGAGCATCTCTGCGCTTCATTTCATAGACCATTTTAGTTACCAAAATAGCCCCTGTTGCTGCAAGCGGATGTCCAAGTGCTATAGCTCCTCCATTAACATTTAGCTTATCTTCATTAATTTGTAGTTCTTTAATACAAGCTAATGTTTGTGAAGCAAAGGCTTCATTTAATTCAATTAAGTCAATATCATCTAATTCAAGATTTGTTTTTCCAAGGATTTTTCTGGTTGCAGGCACTGGCCCGATTCCCATTATATTTGGATCACATCCTACAGCAGTAAAAGCTTTATATCTTGCAAGAATTTCTAATCCAAGGGATTTAGCCATCTCTTCCTCCATAATAACCACTGCACTTGCTCCATCACTCATTGGTGAGCTATTACCTGCAGTAACCATCCCATCCTTCTTAAATACTGGTTTTAATTTAGCCATAGATTCTAAATTAGCATTTTTCCTTATAGTTTCATCTTCTGATACCGTTATTTTTCTGCCTTTTCCCAAATCAACTTCAATAGGCAATATTTGTTCTTCAAAACGCCCTTCCGAAACAGCTTGGGTGGCTTTTTTATGGCTTTTATATGAATACTCATCTAACTCTTCCCTTGTAAGCTTATATATCTCTGCAATATTCTCGGCTGTGATACCCATACTTGGATTCCCAATATGATCAGGCGAAAGTCTCAATGTTTCACAGAATTTTGGGGGAGTCGTTGAATATCCCTCTTCAGGTTTTAGCATTATATAAGGTCTGCGAGAATCACTTTCAACTCCTCCTGCAATTACCACCTTGGCCTCCCCCAATTGAATCATCATTGCACCTAATGCAATAGCATTAAGAGAAGTACCACATTGCCTATCTACTGTTAATGCAGGTTTTTCTATCGGTATGCCAGCTTCAAGAGCTACTACTCTAGCCATATTATTCACATCATACCCCATTAAATTTCCAAAAATAACCTCATCTATTAAGTCCATACTGATACCTGCCCTTTTGACTGCTTCTTTCACAATCTTTGCACCCATTTTGTATGGTTCTACAGATGCAAATATTCCTCTGCACTTCCCTACAGGGGAACGCACAGCAGAAACTATAACTGCATTTTCCATATTATCCCCCTTCCATAATCTATAAATATCATCCTCTTATTTCTTCATAATATCCCACTTAATAACTTATTGTCATACAGTTATGTATAAAGTAAAGCAAATACCGTGCCAAGCTCAAATAAAAAAAGAAGCTTGAAGTTACGGGGTTTGCAGCACATAACTTCAAACTTCATTTAATTCTGTTTGTAAACATTTGTTTACACCTGACAAACTTTTTCCCTTTAATTGTCGGAATAATCTAACACTAGCAGACATGTAAACAAAAGTTTACATGTAAACTTTTGTTTACGCTTCGTTCTCTGATATTTCGTATTTTGATATTTTCCTATATAATAACGTTCTTGATATTCCCAAGAGTTTTGCCGCTTGAGTTTTATTATTCTTGCAAATATTAAGGGCTT
>DUOC01000149.1 GCA_012839065.1 Thermoanaerobacterales bacterium
CCCCGGGATAGCCAAAAATCGCATCAACCCCCTCTGCTAAAAGTGATTTTACTAATATCTCTGCTCCGGAAAGCATCATTTAAATCACCCCTCTTTTTTTGTATAAAATTTTATTTGTTAAAATTAAAAAACCTTCGTCCTTATCATTTTATAAAGGAACGAAGGTTTTCGTGGTACCATCCTTTTTTTACATAATGCTTCACAGCATCAGCCTCATTAGGTACGGGGTAAACTAATATCTACCCGATACCCGGTGTTTTTAACGGACACCAATTTCCCTTTTTAGGGTTCCGTTCCAGACTACTATATGCTTCGCCTGGCCAGTTCAGGGATGATCTTCAATATGTCCTGATCTGCACCGACTCTCACCAAATGTCGATCTCTCTGTAACAGATTTGCGGAAATATTTACTGTTCCCGTCATTACTATTCACATTTTTTTAATTTTCTCGACAATTAAATCGCCCATAGTTTCCGTATCAACAATTTTACAATTCCCACATGAGGAATCAGATGTATTAAAGTCTTCTTCTAAAACACTATTTACACTGTTTTTTATCAGCTTATCTGCTTCTGGCATGTTAAAAGAATATTTAAACATCATTCCTACAGATAAGATTGATGCAATAGGATTAGCTTTCTTCTGCCCTGCTATATCTGGTGCAGAGCCGTGTATCGGCTCATAAAGCGCCTCTTCTCCTCCTAAACTTGCAGAAGGAATAAACCCTATTGAACCAGCTAATACAGATGCTTCATCACTTAATATGTCACCAAACATATTACCAGTTAATATTACATCAAATTGTGCAGGATTAAGAATAAGCTGCATTGCGCAATTATCAACATATTGGTGTTCCAGCACAACATCATTATAATCTTTTGATACTTTATTTACTGTTTCACGCCATAATCGTGAAGTTTCGAGTACATTAGCTTTATCTACAGAAGTAACTTTTTTCTTACGTTTTCTTGCAATATTAAAAGCTGTTATAGCTATTCTTTCTATCTCATAATCATTATATACTGCCGTATCTATCGCTCTACATCCATTCTCTGTGATCTTTCTAAATCTTGGTTCCCCGAAATATATGTCTCCAGTCAATTCTCTAATAATAATTATATCGATACCTGTTTTTAATATTTCACTCTTTAAAGGTGAATATTCAATAATCGAAGGAAACAAGTATATTGGTCTAATATTAGCATAAAGATTCAATTCTCTTCTTAATCCAAGAATAGCCCTTTCAGGTCTTTTTTCGCTAGGAAGATCATCCCATTTAGAGGCTCCAACTGCTCCAAAAAGTATATTTTTATGCTTTTTACACAATTCTATTGTTTCGGCTGGAAGGGGGCTGCCTGTTTCTTCTATAGCTGTGCCACCTACCGGTGCCTCAATAAGATTGAAACCTATATCAAATCTATTACCTGTTGCTTTTAATACCTTAACTGCTTCTTTAATAACCTCAGGACCTATACCATCGCCCGGAAGTAAAACTATATCGTATACCCTATTATGATTATTCAATGCTCCCCGCCCTTTCAGCAGCATAATTCATAAGACCGCCTTTTTTTATAATTTCTATTATGAAGGGAGGGAACCCCTGAGCCTTATATCTTTTATTTTTAGTTATATTTTGTATTGCACCTTGTTCAATGTCGACTTCTAGTATATCTCCTTCATCCACATCATCTATAGCTTCTGGACATTCGAGTATTGGCAATCCGATATTTATAGCATTTCTATAAAATATTCTTGCGAACGAGGAAGCTATCACACATGATATACCTGAAACTTTAATAACTATAGGCGCATGCTCTCTTGAGCTGCCACAGCCAAAGTTTTTGCCTCCAACTATGATGTCACCTTTTGTTTTTTTATTTATAAAATTTTCATCTAAATCTTCCATGCAATGCTTCGCCAGTTCTTCCGGATCGTCTATATTTAGGTATCTGGCAGGTATAATTACATCAGTATCTACATTATCTCCATACGTAATTGCTTTGCCTTTATATAGCACTGACTACCACCTCCTCGGGATGAACTATTCTGCCCTTAACTGCCGAAGCAGCTGCAACTGACGGATTAGAAAGGTAAACTTCGCTTTCAACATGACCCATTCTTCCGACAAAGTTGCGGTTAGTGGTAGCAATTGCCCTTTCACCTTTAGCCAGAACACCCATATGGCCGCCAAGACACGGTCCGCATGTTGGAGTGCTGATAACAGCTCCAGCTTCAATAAATATCTCTATAAGCCCTTCCTTTAAAGCTTGAAGATATATGGATTGAGTTGCAGGAATAATTATTAGTCTAGTATACGGATGCACTTTATTACCTTTAAGAACTACTGCTGCATCCCTAAGATCTTTCATCCTGCCGTTTGTACACGATCCGATCACAGCCTGGTCTATGGTTATGTTTTCTATATCTCTTACCGGAACAACATTTTCCGGCAGATGCGGAAGCGCTACTTGTGGTTCGATGGTTTTAACATCGTACTCATATACGTTAGTATAAGCAGCATCTTCATCACTATTATAAATAGTGTAAGGTTTTTTTGCTCGTTTGTCAACATATTCTACAGTTTTTTTATCGATCTCCATAATTCCATTTTTAGCCCCGGCTTCTACAGCCATGTTTGCCATAGTAAACCTTTCATCAATTGATAAAGCTTTGACAGCTTCTCCGCTGAATTCCATGGCTTTATATAAAGCACCGTCTACTCCAATTTGACCAATTGTATATAGTATCAAATCTTTTCCTGTAACCCATCTTTTAAGTTTGCCTTTATAGATGATCTTGATGCTTTCAGGGACTTTCAACCATACCTGCCCTGTAATGATAGCAGCTGCTAAATCAGTACTACCGACCCCCGTTGAAAATGCGCCAAGTGCTCCATATGTGCAGGTATGAGAATCCGCACCAATTACCAGATCCCCTGGAACCACCAGCCCTTTTTCAGGTAGCAGTGCATGTTCTATGCCCATCTGCCCAACTTCAAAATAATTTTCAATATTATTTTCATAGGCAAATTCTCTCATGACTTTACAAAGGTTAGCGGAGCATATATCCTTGTTAGGTGCAAAATGGTCAGGCACTAACGCTATTTTCCCCTTGTCGAATACTTTTTTCTGTGCACCAATTTTTTTAAGTTCTTTTATTGCCACTGGAGCTGTTATATCATTTCCCAGTGCCATGTCTACTTCTACAAGAACAAGTTCCCCCGGCTCTACGACACTTTTACCAACATGTGCTGCGATAATTTTTTGTGTAATCGTCATCCCCATAATTGTCAACTCCTATATTACCTTTATAGATTTTTCTTTAACAGAATCAGGTTTATATGCTATTTTATTAATTGCACTTAAATACGCCTTTGCACTTGCTTCTATTATATCTGTGCTGACACCGCGACCTATCTGCACCTTGCCATTGTTTTCCACTCGAACTACTACCTCACCTAATGCATCCATGCCACCCGTTACTGCTTTTATTGTATAATCGATTAATTTAAAATTGCCGCCGCAAGCCCGATCTATAGCTTTATAAACCGCATCCACCGGTCCTTCGCCACATGCGGCTTCCTCGATTATAACTCCGTTTTTGTTCAACTTCAGCACTGCAGAGGCAACTACGCCGCTTCCGCTAGTAGCCTGCAAATACTCAAGCTTAAAGGTTTCGGGCACAGCAATTACTTCTTCTTCTATAAGTGCTTCAATATCCTTTTCTGTGATTTCTTTTTTCTTGTCTGCAAGATCCTTAAACTTTTTAAATGCTTTTTCTATCTCGCTATCTTCAAGGTTATAGCCCATCTCTTTTATTTTTTCTTTAAAAGCATGTCTTCCTGAGTGTTTACCTAATACTAGTCTGTTAGCACTTAATCCGATAGTTTCTGGTTTAATAATTTCATATGTGGTCTTTTCTTCCAGAACACCATGCTGATGTATCCCTGATTCATGGGCAAAAGCATTAACACCAACTATAGCTTTATTGGGTGGTACGTCGATGCCTGTTAAAGTGCTAACAAGCCTACTGGTTCTATAAATCTGTGTTGTATCAATTTGTGTTGGATTGATAAAGAAATCAGAACGCGTATTTAAAGTCATAA
>DUOC01000017.1 GCA_012839065.1 Thermoanaerobacterales bacterium
GCCCGTATGTATAATGGTCCCTTACATCTATAATGCTTAACAGTGTTTGCAAACTTCCCAGAAGTTCCCTTTCCGTTTGAACTAGCTTATCTTTTAAATCACTAAACACAGAAAAGTACATTTTGACCCCTGTCGGAGAATGTTTTGAATTTTGCATTGCCTCAACAGCACTTTTAACAAGTTCTTCTTTACTATCCGCAAGACAGGGATATACAGAGATGCCCAATGAAAAGTTTAAAAACTTTATTCCATGTTCATCTGTTTCATGTAAATATTTATCAATTTTGTTTCTAAATATCTCAGCCTGTTTAAGGGCTTCTGCCTCATCTGTTTCTGAAAGGATTATAGAAAAGATATTTTCACTAAATCTGCACAATATATGTTTGTCCTTGTTTATAATACTATTCATTTCGCTGCTTAAATCCTTTAAAAGCTTGTCTCCAACATCAATACCATATTTATCGGTATATTTCTTGAAATCATGAAAACCGATCATTATAATAGACATAGGTTTTCCACAAGAGTCAGTCTTTTTTAGCTCTTCTTCAAGTTTTTTATGGAAATATCTGTAATTATAAACACCGGTTAAGTAATCCTTATATGCAAGTTCCTCCAAGCCTCTTGTTGGTTTCCTCCAGTTCTTTCTGTTTTAGCATAAGGACTTTTGTGTTAAAGAGGAAAAAACCTATTATTAAAGACAAGCAAAGTATCAAAAGAAATAAGTTTCTGCGGTATGTTCCATATAGATTTTCGCCAATCGCATCTATGGGAGTATAATACCCAATCAACCATTCAACAGAATCGAGTTTTGAAACTGCGATCATACCTTTTTCCATATCTAAAATATTTATGCTGTCTTTATTGTTAACAATAAACAGTTCTTGTTCTATATCAATAGGGAAATCTTTGCCTATGATAAGTATTTCTTCCCCAACTGTATTAAAAATCCTTATACTAGCTGCTGATAGCATTTGTTCCAGCCTATTTTTTAATTCCTCCAAGGATACAACAGCTCCAATAAAACCCTTAACAATCCCTCCATCTTGAAACGGAACCATAACTACAACCGCTGACCTGTTAGAATACATAGAGATCAGCGGATCGGAAATAACGATTTTCTGCTCATGTGCAGTTTTTCGGAAGTATTCCCTTTCATAAACACTTATCTTGCCGATATCTTCACGACTCCCTTTTATTATATTCCCCTCAGTATCGGTAATAAATAAAAGCTCATATCCTTTATCTTCAAATCTATCATGTACGCCTTCAAGAAAATAATCAGCTTTATGATTTCTATCATTATAAAATATCTCATTTTCTGCTAAAACCTCGAGTAAAATCTCGGTTTTCCCAAAATACTCATCAATATAATCTGATAAAGCCTCTATCCTATCCTTTAATTGGATGTGTTGAAATTCAACTTCCTTTTCATAAGCACCGGCATTACTTCTGAATATAATAACAATAACTAGAATAGTAATAAGGACAGCCAAGGTGATGCTTAGCGATAGAGGGTCAAACCTTTTTAGCAGCTTTTTGATATATGTCATCTCTTACTGCCTCCAAATATGTGGTAAATAAAACATTCAGAGTATATTTCTACATAATCAGACATAATCCTTTATTTTTTACGAATTTAAAGCTGCCGTCCAATCCCATACACTTTATCTCTTAATATTAATTTTCCCCCCCTCCAACGTATATATTGTATCCGCAATATAATGTGCTGTTGAATAATCATGTGTAGTAAATATAATAGTCATCTTAAATTCCTGATTTTTATTTATTAAAAGGTTGAGGATATAGGTTTTAGATTGAGGGTCAAGCCCGTCAAGTGGTTCATCAAGGAGTAACAATTGAGGTTTCATCACCAAAGCACCCGCTAAAGCTATTTTCTTTTTTTCTCCGCCGCTTAAGTAATGTGGGATTTTATCTTTTAAGTGATATATTCCTATTTCCATCAATATATTTTCAACAGCATCATTTATCTGATCCTCCTTATATCCGTAATTCCTCATAGAAAAAGCTATATCATCCCAAACTGTGGGACCTATTATTTGTTCATCCACATTTTGGAATACTACACCAATCTTGTGCCAAATCTTACTATATTCCCTGCTAGGATTAACACCAAAAACAGAAATCTCCCCCTCTAGGGGGGTTATAATGCCTAATATAGTATTTAACAGTGTCGACTTACCGGAACCGTTATGCCCCAATATAGCAATTTTTTCACCCTGTTCAGCCGAAAAATCAATCCCCTTTATTCCCACATTGGTACCGTCAGGAAATACATGTCTAATCCCTGAAACCCTCACTATTTCATTCATAATAAGATCACCGCCATAATCGTTCCGACCGCTAATATGTATGAAACTATATCCTGTTTATTAAAAACCAAAAAACTTTTTCCACTATAAATCTTCCCTTTATATCCCCTTATCTTTAAAATATGGTACATTCTTTCACTTAAATCTATTGAACGAATAATAACTAAACCTAATAAACTGCTAAAATTTTTTATGCTGTTTATAAAGCCTCCATTAAACCCGCCCCGAATCTTCATTATAGTTAAATGATTATCCAGTTGTTGAATTAAAATGAAAATGGAACGGTAGGTAACAAAAAGGGCGTCTGTTATAATACTTGGAAGAAAGTGACCCAAAAGGGAAAATAGTTCAGTAAAAGGTGTAGCCGAAATTAAAATGAGTACCGAAAGTACTGCTGAAAATGTTTTAAGTAATACCAACAAACTATCGTATCCAAAAGGCGGATATTTTGTAACAGCAAAAACCAGCGAAAAAAACATGGGATTAAAAGCAGCCATAAATATCCTTTTAATAGGAAGCCTAATTGCAATAATAAGGACAGACTGTAAAACAGCTATAAATATCAATTCATTAATGCCCCGGGAAATAATAACGCAATTTATAATTATAGCAGTAAATATGAACTTTGATAGGGTTGAGGCATTGTGAAGAAAACTTTTACCATTCACTGCTAAATTATCAAAAAAGGCTATTTCCATGAGAGTTACCCCTTTCCAAACTTTAAACTACTTAAGAATATCAGGTTTAACTTTTCTTATATAACTAACAATAAGAGAAGTAATTAGGGCTTCAATTGCACCACCAAGCAGTATTATAGGTGATACCGTTAAAGCAAATGCATAAATTGAATTACTATGCTGATGGAGATTATCAGATAGAGAATGCCCTTCATGAAGGTGAAAGACCATTTCCGGTTCAAGGTTTGTAATACTGATTACACATATCACCAATAACCCGGATATAATAATAGCAATTAAAGCTGAAATCCCTGCAGATGTTCTTCTTGTCAAAAAACGTTTTAAAATATTATAAAACAGCCACCCAAATAAAGCCTCACTACCTACAATTAAAGTGTTTAAGCCCACTACTGTAATTCCCCCATGACCCAAAAATGCCAATATCAGATTTACGATAAATGCTGCTAAAAAACCATAATTAGGTCCCAGAATAATACCTGAAAGGGCAGTTAAATTTATGTGAAAAGGTATAAAACCTAAGGGTACAGACATCGCAAGAAGCATCACAGCCCCCATCACACCGAGAAGTGCCATCTTCCCTTCTTCATTTCTCTTTCTGATTTTATTTATGCAAATAAAAATGACTAATCCTGTTAAAATGTAGCCTAATATAAGCCATATAGGATCGATTACCCCGTCAGGTATATGCAAATGACTCATTTACTTACCTCCTTTATCACTGCATTCACTACAATAACCATATACTTCAAAACGATGCCCCGTTATGGTCAAATCCTTTTTTTCTAAAATATCACTAACATCCCTTAAGGGGCACAATGGAAATTCTACTGTTTCTCCACATTCAAGACATATAAAACAGTGGTTATGTATTTTACCTTTTAATCGATATTTGTAGCGATTATCTCCTAAGTCAATTGTCTCTAATGCATTAATATTATGTAATACATCAAGATTTCTGTACACTGTAGCAAGGTTAATATAAGGTTGTTTTTCTTTAGACTTATTATAAATCTCTTCTGCTGAAAGAAATTTATTTGTCTTGTCCATAACATCAAGTATAGCCTTCCTCTGTCTTGTAATCCTATATCCTGAATCTGAAAGACGGTCTAATAACTTATCCATTGTCCAAATCCTCCTATCGCAAATTATTTGCAATTATATTTTATATTATATGTAAAAACACGTCAAATTATTTATTGTTTATAAATTTCCCTATATTAGATGAAACGAAAAAACTTTCCAGCAGGAGTTATTAAGAAAGATATATAATATATAATAATAAGAAAAATTAAAATGTAAACCTATA
>DUOC01000150.1 GCA_012839065.1 Thermoanaerobacterales bacterium
AATAGTTTTCATAGGAAAGATCCCTCCGATTTTTGTTTGTTTTTGCAAATAACATTATATCAGAGGTCTTTCCTTTTTTCATATCTTCTTGTCACAAATGTATTATCTCATATCAAATAAAATTATTTTTTCATTTTTGTTCTAGAGAAGTCAAACATATGTGACACGACCTCTGAAAAATTATCTCTAAATAATGCTGTAAACTTTTAAAGTTGCTAATAATTATTTTTTTATTTTTGATCCTTTATTTTTTATATAAAGGATTATTTTCTTCTATATAAGTTAATCTACTATTTAAAAGTTCGATATGTCTTTCCATATCTTGAGCCATTTGTTCGAACATTTCTTTGGCAGTTTGATCTTGGGTTGATTCGGAAAATGTAGAGAAACTTCCTAAAGCACTTTTTGCAGAAGCAAGTGCTTTTTTTAGGTCACTTTGAACAGTCATATTTTTCACCTCCTTGGCTTATCATTAGTAAAAATTAATTATTTTATTCCTAGTATAGAGGGATACTATTTTATAGATAGTATTAACAGATAAGTGTGTTTAATACTGAGAGGAAACATAAATTTAATATAGAATAAAGAGATATGGGAAAGATAATTTTAGAAAAAATTATCAATGGAAGCTTAAAAATAGCAAAGGAGGAAATTTTGTTGGAAAATAATTTTGTCAAAAGGCAGCTGAATAACGGTATAAAAATATTTGCTCAGCCTACAAAAAAATATACAACTACAACAGTCAAAGTCTTCATTCACCAAGATCTTGAGGATGATATCGTTACGAAGACTTCACTACTTCCTTTTGTGTTAAAAAGAGGATGCATGAGATTTCCGTCGGAGCAAAAGATGAGGGTATATTTAGAGGAACTATACGGAACAGGTTTTGGGGTTGATATTATTAAAAAAGGAGAAAGGCATATACTTGTATTTGAAATGGATATTGTTAATGAAAAATTTTTACCGGATAAAAATAACATTCTCAAGGATGGGTTATCACTTTTAAGAGATATTATACTAGATCCCTTTATAGAAAACGGCGGGTTCTCTAAGGATTACATGAATCAGGAAAAAGATATTTTAAAAAGAGAGATTATGAGTTTATTTAATAATAAGATGCAATATGCTGTTGAGCGATGTTTCCAAGAGATGTGTAGGGATGAAAGATACAGTTTGTATAAATACGGCAAAATAGAAAAATTGGGAGAAATCGATGAAAAGAATTTATATGAATATTATTTAGATTTAGTAAATTCCAACCCGATAGATATATATATCATGGGCGATATAGATTTAGATAAGGATTTATCAATTATTGAAGAGATATTCGATTTCTCGAGGGGAAAAGTTAAATCTATAAAACCTACTTTTGTTAACAAAGAAGTAACTGAGGAAAGAGTTTTTTTTGAAAGACAAAAAGTTGAACAAGGGAAATTATCACTGGGATTAAGGACATATACAACATATAGTGATCCGGATTACTATCCTTTTTTAATGGCAAACGGGATTTTAGGAGGCGGTCCCCATTCAAAACTATTCCAAAATGTTAGAGAAAAAGCAAGCTTAGCATATTATGTTTTTTCTAGAATTGAAAAAACAAAAGGACTCATGCTTATTACCTCGGGTATCGAAGTTGATAACTATGAAAAGGCTTTAAATATTATTAAAAAACAAATCGATGATTTAAAGAGTGGCAATATTACTGATTATGAAATAGATTCTACTAGGAAAATGCTGATAAATGCTTTTAAAGAAGCATCAGACAATCCCTCTTTAGTAATAAGTCTTTATCTAGACGGTTATATAAACAATCGGGAAGAAAGTATTGAAGATATGATAAGACAAATACAAACAGTAAATAAGGAAGAAATCATAAAAGTGTCACAGAAACTTAAGCTGGATACTATCTATTTTCTAACAAATAAAGAAGTGGGGAAGGCGGGTAAGCAATGATAAAAGAAGATGTATATTGTAAAAAGTTAAAATGTGGCCTCGATGTTTATCTAATTCTAAAGAAAGGTTATAAAAAGAAATTCGCTATATATGCAACCCGATACGGTTCTATAGATAGTGAATTTATTGTTCCGGGTGAGAACACTCCAACCAAAGTGCCGGACGGTATAGCACATTTTTTAGAGCATAAATTATTTGAGAAAGAGTATGGGAATGTATTCGATAAATTTGCAGAATTTGGCGCTTCTGCGAACGCATACACAAGTTATACACATACAGCTTATCTCTTTTCATGTACAGATAATTTTGAAGAGAATCTAGAGCTTCTAATAGATTTTGTTCAAGAACCTTACTTTACAGAAGAAAGCATTGAAAAAGAGAAGGGAATAATAGAACAAGAACTAAAAATGTATAGTGACGATCCTAATTGGCAAGTTTTTTTGAACCTGTTAAAGGCAATGTATAAGGCTCATCCCGTAAGAAATGATATTGGAGGAACTGTAGATTCAATAAAGTATATTAATGCCGAAACTTTGTATAAATGTTATAATACTTTTTATCATCCAGAAAATATGGTGCTGCTGGCAATTGGAGATTTTAATCCTGAAAAAATATTCAATCAAATAGAGAATAATTTTAATTCAAGAGAATATAAACCGCAAGGCGAAATTACGAGGATATATCCCCAAGAACAAGATGAAATTAATAAAAATTTAATTGAAGAGAAACTATCAGTAGCTGAACCTCTCTTTTTTATGGGGTTCAAAGATAGGAATGTTGGCTTTGGCGGTGAAAAGTTATTTAGAAAAGAAATAACAACTCGTATTTTACTGGATATGGTTCTTGGAAGAAGCTCCAATCTATATAAAGAACTTTATGAAGATGGACTAATAGATGATCGTTTCCAAATTGATTATGATGGAAGAAAGAATTATGGATATTGTGTATTAGGAGGCCCAACACAAGATCCCTACACACTTCACAAAAGAATATTAGAAGCAATAGGAAAAACGAAAAATATACTAAATGAGGATACTTTTGAACGGATTAAGAAGAAAATGGTAGGAAATTATATAAGGGGTCTAAATTCTCAAGAGTTTATAAGTTCTGTTTTTGTATCTTATTATTTTTCTGATATTGATGTATTTAGATATCTAGATGTTCTAGAAAAGATTACTTTTAGAGACACATTATATCGATTTGAAGACTTGATCGATCCAAACTATCATTCCTGTTCAATTATCATGCCAGAATAAAAAAAAGCAAATAAAGAATAAGTAAGTGCCTACTTTTAGTGAAAGTAGGCATCATTTGCTTTCTTTGCTAGATTCAAATATAATCATTGAAGGGTTAAACATAAAAGTGAAGGGGATTTAATTGCATATAGGGTTAAATTTATCGAGACTAAAAAGAGAAATTTTATTTTTGGCGTTACCAGCAATTGCTGAACAAACATTGCTAACAATAACACAAATTGTTGATATGATTATGGTTGGACGATTAGGTGCTGAAGCGGTAGCTGCAGTTGGATTTAGTATGCAGCCCACCTTTTTTGGAAATGCAATTTTTGCAGCTATCAGCGTAGGTGCAGTGGCATTAATTTCTCGTTTTATTGGAGCTAATGAGCAGGAGCTAGCTTCAAAAGTATTGGGGCATTCATTACTGGTTTCTATATTTGTTGGCTCAATATTTTCAATTGTAGTTTTCTTAACGTCAGAGAAAATTATTGTTTTCTTGGGAGGAGAGCCGGAAGTTATTTCTTTAGGCACATCCTACCTAAAAATATTAACGCCTAGCTTTTTGTTTATGCTGTTAAGCTTGACAATAACCTCAGCTATGAGAGGTGTGGGAGATACTACTTTACCAATGAAAATCAATGTTTTTGTAAACATTTTAAACATATTAGGGAATTACATTCTTATTTTTGGTAAATTTGGCTTTCCTGCACTTGGAGTAAATGGTGCTGCAATTTCAACAACAATTTCAAGAATAATTGGAGCAATAATGCTCTTTTTTTCTCTTTATAGAGAAAAATCTAAAATCAGTATATCATTACAAGATTTATTTCCATTTGATATATCTTTAGTTAGTAGAATAATGAATATTGGTATACCGGCATCTATGGAACACCTAACAATGAGGATAGCTATTATTTTTTATGTCAAAATAGTTTCTTCTTTGGGAACCACAGCGTATGCTGCTCATCAAATCGCTATTAATGCTGAATCAATATCGTATATGCCCGGTTTTGGTCTTGCAATAGCAGCAACAACTTTAGTAGGGCAAAATTTAGGAGCAAACAAGCCTAAACGTGCTGAAGTAAGCGTATATGAATCTTTGAAAATAGGGGCAATAATAATGGGTGTTATGGGGTTAGTTCTTTTTATATTCCCTAATTTTCTGATGACAATATATACTGATGATCCTGAAATAATTCAATTAGGTGCCACCTGCCTTAGAATAACAGCTTTTGAGCAAATACCAATGGCGGTTAGTATGATTATAACTGGGGGGCTAAGGGGTGCAGGCGATACAAAATTTATTTTTTATGTAACATTATTTTCCACGTGGTTGTTTCGTGTAGTGCTTTCTTATATAATGGTAGTAAGATATAATTTAGGCCTTTCAGCCGCATGGATAACAACGATAATTGACTGGTTTGTAAGAGCAATATTGCTGTCGAGAAGATTTAAACAAGGGGACTGGAAAAATATTACTGTTTAAAATACCCTTTTAATAAGGGTATTTTTTATTTAGAGAAAGAAGGAATTTAATTTTTAATATAGAATTATTTTAGTTAAGTGGAGGAAAGTGGTTTGAAGTGGGAGAATCTCCTTTTTGATGGAGTGATGTAATATGTTTATGGGGGAATACAATCATACAGTAGATAAAAAAGGCAGATTAATTATGCCTGCAAAGTTTAGAGAAATGCTTAATGATAAATTTATAATAACTAAAGGATTAGATCATTGCCTTTTTGTATACCCTATAGACGAATGGGAATTTATTGAACAGAAATTAAGAAGTTTACCTTTTACACAAAAAGACGCAAGGGCTTTTGTACGTTTCTTTTTTTCTGGAGCGCTGGAAACGGAAATTGACAAACAAGGACGTATATTGATCCCTCCAAATTTAAGAGAATTTGCAAAAATTAATAAAGAAGTAGTTGTTATCGGTGTTTCTACAAGGATAGAAATTTGGAGCCGAGAAGAATGGGAATCCTACAGAAATGATGCAGAGCTTTCATATGAACAAATAGCTGAAAAAATGGTGGAGCTGGGTTTGTAAAAAAGAAGGTGATTACATGTCTCTTCAGCACATACCAGTATTGAAAGAAGAAAGTATTTCTTTGTTGAACATTAAACCTAATGGTGTCTATGTGGATTGCACTTTGGGCGGTGGTGGTCATTTTACTAGCATTTTAGAAAAACTGGGTACTGATGGCTTTTTAATTGGAATTGATAAAGATAAAAGAATGATAAAACTGATGAATGAAAAGTTGGGGGATAGGAAAAATGTATTTTTAATACATGATAATTTCAAGAATATAAAGAAAATTATAACAAATTTAGGGTTTAAGGAAGTAGATGGAATATTATATGATTTAGGGGTTTCTTCATATCAACTTGATGAAAAAGAACGAGGTTTTAGCTATATGGAAGATGTTCCATTAGATATGAGAATGAATGAAGAACAAGAAATAAAAGCAGAAGACCTAGTTAATACTTTATCTGAAAAAGAACTCACAGAAATAATTCGTGAATATGGTGAGGAAAAGTGGGCTAATCGTATTTCTAAATTTATAGTAGCATATAGGGAACAAGAAAGAATAAAAACTACGGGGCAGCTGGTTGAAATTATCAAAAATGCTATACCGGCACGTGCCAGGAGAAGAGGTCCCCATCCGGCCAAAAGGACTTTTCAAGCCTTGCGGATTGCTGTAAATGATGAAATGGACTCATTAAAGGAAAGCTTATATGATGCAGTTGATATCCTGGCAGTAGAAGGCAGATGCTGTGTAATTAGTTTTCATTCACTTGAAGATAGAATTGTAAAAAGAGTATTTAAATATCTAGCTAAAGATTGTGAATGTCCCCCCGGGCTACCTGAATGTGTATGTAACAAAAAAAGCGAATTAAAAATATTAACAAAGAAACCTATTATTCCAACAAAACAAGAAATCGGACAAAATCCACGGTCGAGAAGTGCAAAGCTTAGGGCAGTAGAGAAGGTATAAAATGGTGAAGGAGTGAATAAAATTGTTAGCAGCCGAGAGAAAAAGGTATTCATACGAGCAAGATTATGCATTTGAATCTGACCATTCACCTAAACGTAATGTTAAGAAAAAGAAAAGTGTTAAATTTAGAACGGTTTTATTAATAGTTATTGGTTTTATGCTGGGACTGACTGTGATTTTAAGGTATGCATATATAGTTGAAAATAAGTATCAGCTCGAGTCCATGAAAAAAGAACTTATAAAGATAGAAAGAGAAAATCAAACTTTGAAAGTTCAATTAACTAAATTAAAATCTTTAGACAGAATAGAAAATATAGCAACATCTGAACTAGGAATGATTGAACCAGATATAGATAATATTATTTTTATTAAGTCTCCTGAGTTTAGTATTGCCATGAAAAATGGAAGAGAATATGAAGAAAAAGCTGAAAGTAATGATTTCAAACCCTTTGATGTAGTAAATAAAATAAGTTTAATTAAGAACATTTTTAATTGATTTGAGCAGAGAACCTTTTAGGGGGGATACTTTTTGTCCGTAACTAGTAAGAAGGTAAAAAAAAGGTTAGCAATATTGTTGTTGATAACATCTATAGCATATATAGCATTGATATTTCGACTTGGGTGGTTACAGATTATTAAAGGAGAGGAACTGCAAAAAAAAGCCCTTCTTCAGTGGACAAAAGAGATTCCGGTAGAACCAAAAAGGGGAACGATTTTTGACAGGAATGGGAAAGAATTAGCTATTAGTGCCAGTGCAGATACTATTATAGCTTATCCACCTGAAATAGAAGATCCGCAAACTGCTGCAGAGGCACTGGCTGATATTTTAGAAATGAATAAGGATACAATATTAGAGCTTATTACTAAGAAAAAATCATCAGTTTACATAAAAAGAAAAGTCGATAGTGACCAGAGCAAAAAAGTAAGGGAGCTAGGGTTAAAGGGTATTAGTTTTACTCAAGAAAGTAAAAGATATTATCCTGATCGGAATCTTGCATCACATATATTAGGTTTTGTAGGTATCGACAACCAGGGGCTTGCGGGGATAGAATACTATTATGATAAGTATATTAGGGGCTATCCCGGCAGAATTGTTTCCGAAACCGATGCTTTAAGCAGAGAATTACCATTTGGAGCACAAGATTTTATACCTCCTAAAGATGGTTTTAATTTGATTCTAACAATAGATAAAGTAATACAGCATTTTGCTGAAAGAGAACTGGAAAAAGCAATAAAAAAACATAATGCGAAAAAGGGGAGCGTTTTGGTTATGTCCCCAAAAACAGGTGAAATACTTGCATTAGTAAATAAGCCTGATTTTGATCCAAATGAATATACGAACTATTCGTCCGAAACCTGGAAAAATATAGCAATATCAGACATATATGAACCCGGTTCTACTTTTAAGGTGATAACGGCAGCGGCAGCATTGGAAGAAAGAGTAGTATCTCCGGATACACAGTATTATGACAGCGGCAGTATCGTTGTAAGCGGTGTAAGAATTAAATGTTGGAGGCATGGTGGACACGGCAGCCAAACATTTACACAGGTTGTTCAGAATTCATGCAACCCGGGATTTGTTGATGTGGGGATGAAACTGGGAAAAGAAAAATTCGTAAAGTACATAGAAGCTTTTGGTTTTGGTCAGCCTTTGGGTATAGATTTTCCCGGTGAAGGGAAGGGGCTGTTTAATCCATCAAAAATAGGCCCTGTTGAGCTTGCAACCATATCTTTTGGTCAAGGAATTTCTGTTACACCTTTACAACTGTTAACTGCAATATGTGCTGTTGCAAACGATGGGAAACTGATGCAGCCTTTTTTAGTTAAAAAAATAGCTGATAATAATGGTGATATTATTCATGAGTTTAATCCAAAGATTATAAGACATGTAATATCAGAAAACACTTCGAGAGAAATGAGAGAGATATTAGAGAGTGTAGTTACAAATGGAACAGGGGGTAGTGCTAAAATAGACGGGTATAAGGTTGCAGGGAAAACAGGCACTTCAGAAAAATACGTTGATGGGAAATATATTTCTTCCTTTATTGGTTTTGCACCTGCGGATGATCCTGAAGTTGCTATTTTAGTTGTGCTTGATGAGCCACAGGGTGTTTATTATGGTGGCCAAACAGCAGGTCCAACTTTCAAACAGATTATGGAAGATACTTTAAAATACCTGGGTGTAGAACCTGAGAAGGAAGAAGATGAGTCTAGAAATATAAAAGTACCAAATGTAACTAATCTTTATGTTCAGGAAGCATGTTCAGCATTAATTAAGAGCGGTTTAAACTATACTATAAAAGGTAGCGGCTTAATAGTTGCTGAGCAGTACCCTGCTCCAGGAACATTAGTTGTCCCTACTGATCAGATTGAACTAACCCTTGTCGAAGGCAAGACGGATAAAAGTCCGGTACAGGTTCCTGATTTAACAGGTAAGACGATTAAAGAATCACAAGAAATATTAGAAATTATTGGGTTGAAGACACAAGTTATCGGCAGTGGCTTTGCTGTTCGTCAAGACCCCGAGCCTGGATCAGAGGTTGAGCTCAATACAGTCATAAAAATTTATTTCGAACAGAGGAACTGAAGTTTTAATATTGATTGGTGCTTTTACTTATTTACTTGATCAGAATAAGGTATAATGAGATTAATTAACGTGAATAATATTCCCTGAAAGGTGGCATTTAATCTTGAAGAAACTGAAAGAGCTTGTGGGTAGGTTAGAACATATAAAATATATAAAGGGTGACTTATCGAAAACTATTGAAGGAATTGCCTATGATTCCAGAAAAGTAGGGAACAACTATATTTTCGTTGCTACAAAAGGACTGGTTTACGATGGACATGATTTTATAAAAGATGCTGTAGAAAATGGGGCTTCTGCAGTAATTGCCGAACGGGAGCTGCCTTTGGTTTTTGATCGCGCTACACAAATTATTGTAAACGATTCTAAAAAAGCCTTAGCAGTTATAGCAAAAGCATTTTATAATGATGTGGATGAAGAAATGTGTTTGATAGGTATTACAGGTACTAACGGGAAGACAACTACTACATATTTGATAAAAGATATACTTGAGAATTCAGGGAAAAAAGTTGGGCTTATTGGTACTATTTGCAATAAAATAGGGGACAAAGAATTCCCGACTGAAAGAACTACTCCGGAATCTTTGGATATTTTCAAGCTTTTTAAAGAGATGCATGAAAACAATGTTAAAGATGTAGTTATGGAAGTATCTTCACATGGGCTGGCTTTACAGAGGGTCCACGGTTTGAGGTTTGATATTGGAATATTTACTAATCTTACTCAGGATCATCTTGATTTTCATGGCGATTTACAAAACTATTATAGTGCAAAAAAGAAGTTATTTGAGCTGTCTCAAATTGGAATAATAAATATAGACGATAATGCAGGTAAAAGACTCTTTGAAGAAATCGACATTCCAAAAATATCTTACGGGATAAGAAATCCCTGTGATATAAGGGCAGAAGACATTCGATTTTCTCCTAAAGGTGTTAATTTTAAGGTCATTATGCCTTCAGGAGAATCAGAAATAATTTCAATAAATACACCGGGGATTTTTTCTGTATATAATGCACTTGCAAGTATTTCTGCTGGATTTTTTCTTGGTATAAAGCTGCATAAAATAAAAGAAGCCCTTATGAAATCTAAGAGTGTTCCCGGCAGATTTGAGGTAATAGATGAAGGACAAGATTTTCAAGTAATAGTTGATTATGCTCATAGCCCAGACGGATTGGAAAACATTTTAAAAGGGGTTAAAGAATTTACTACCGGAAAGATAATTTTGGTTTTTGGATGTGGAGGCAATAGAGATAAGACTAAACGACCAATTATGGGTAAGATTGCAGCTGAACTTTCTGATTATGTGATTGTTACTTCAGATAATCCGCGATTTGAAAACCCAGAGGCGATTGCGTCAGAGATTGAAAAAGGCATAAAACAAAGTGGGGGTAATTATGTTAAAATTCTAAATAGGAAAGATGCGATAGAATACGCCATAAGACAAGCCCATAGCAATGATACTGTTGTAATAGCCGGTAAAGGGCATGAAACTATTCAAATAATAGGGGATAGAAATGTACCTTTTGATGATAGAAAAGTAGCAAGAGAGGTACTCAGGAGGATAAAAAAATGGAATTAACTTTAAGAGAGATAGCTTATGCCTGTTCCGGGAAACTTGCAAAAGAAGAACCGGGAACTAAAATATCTGGCATATCTACTGACAGCCGAACATTAGTCGAGGGGGAATTTTTTATTCCCATAAAAGGTGAGCATTTTGATGGTCATGATTATATATCAACTGCATATAAAAAAGGGGCAGTGGGTGCTATAACACAAAACCCGGAGCATTTAAATAAGTTTAATAAAAATATAATTCTGGTTGAAGATACATTAGAAGCCCTTAATAAAATTGCTTACTATTACAGAAAAAAGTTTAATATACCATTTGTTGCTGTTACCGGGAGTACTGGTAAGACTACTACTAAGGATATGATTACAGATGTGCTTTCGCAAAAATATAAAGTTCTTAAAAATATAGGGAGTTATAATAATAAAATTGGGCTGCCTCTTACAATATTTAAGCTTGATGACAGTTATCAATTAGGTGTTGTTGAGATGGGGATGAGCGGATTTGGGGAAATAGCACATCTTGCTAAAATAGTTGAACCTGAAATAGCCATAATTACTAATATCGGTCTTTCACATATTGAAAAACTAGGATCAGTAGAAAATATTACTAAAGCAAAAAGTGAGATATTAGAATGTCTAAAAGAGGGAGGCACTGCTTTTATCAATGCTGATGATTCAAATTTAGTAAAATTGAAAGAAAAATTTTCAAAAACCAAATTTAAGACTTTTGGAATAAATAATGGTGATATAAAAGCTTTTAACATAAAAACTTGCAATCATAGGCTCATAACCTTTAATACGAAATTTAATGATGCCATCTATGAATTTGAGATTAGAATTCCGGGGCTGCATAATGTATATAATGCCCTTGCGGCCATATCGGTTGGACTTGAATTTAATCTGACACCCAACCAAATTAAAACGGGGCTTAAAAAATTCAAAAGCCCTAAAATGCGTTTAGAAATTGTTAACGGTATTAAAGATTGTATTATTATCAATGATACATATAATGCCAGCCCGGATTCAATGAAAGCTGCTATTGATGTTTTACACGAGATCAAAGCTCAAAAAAAAGGCAGAGCTATTGCTGTTCTGGGAGATATGCTAGAGATGGGAGATTGGGGGGCTGATGCTCATAAAGAGTTGGGAATTTATGCTGCACAAAAAGGGATTGATGTTTTGATAACCGTAGGTGAACTGGCAAAACATATAGCTACTGCTGCGGAAGAATATGGTATAAATACTGGCTGTATCTTTGCCTTTAATTCTAATTTTGACGCTGTTAATAAAATTGATGAAATTTGTAAAAATAACGACGTTATTTTAGTCAAGGGCTCAAGAGGCATGAAAATGGAGGAAATAGTTCACTCCTTGACAAACGGGAGGTAACTCAAAATGAAAACGGTAATTTTATTTTGTCTGACTGCAACATTTTTTGTAGCATTATTAGTAGGACCTATTATTATCCCTTTTTTAAAAAAGATAAAGTTTGGTCAGAATATTAGGGCACAAGGTCCAAAAAGGCATTTATCTAAAGCCGGAACGCCGACAATGGGAGGTATTATAATACTGCTGCCTTTGATTTTGACCGGCTTTTTTTTCTATAGATATGCAGATCACTTAATTTTATTGGTAGGTATTACTTTAGGTTTTGGGTTGATAGGATTTGCTGATGATTATATAAAAGTAGCTTTAAAAAGACCACTTGGTTTACGTGCAAAGCAAAAGATTTTGTTTCAGCTTATATTATCAGCAATTTTTTTATATTATGTAACAATCCATTCTGAAGTTGATACAAATATACTTGTTCCTTTTATCAAAACGAAACTGAATTTAGGCTCTTTTTATTTACCTTTTTGTATTTTAGTTATAATTTCAACAGTCAACAGTGCAAATTTAACAGACGGGCTCGATGGTCTGCTAGCAGGTATTACAATTATTATATCTTCGGGCTATGCTTTAATTGGATACTTTATTAAGGATTATAATGTTTTAATATTTTCGTGCTCATTAATAGGCGCTTTATTGGGTTTTATGATTTACAATAAACATCCTGCTAAAGTTTTTATGGGTGACACTGGTTCATTAGCTATAGGTGGGGCATTAGCTTCAATTGCTGTTATAACCAAAACACAGCTTTTTTTACCTCTTTTTGGTTTTATTTTTGTTTTAGAAGCCTTATCTGTAATAATCCAAGTTTTTTCTTTTCGATTATTTGGAAAAAGGGTATTTAAAATGAGTCCGCTGCATCATCATTTTGAATTGAAAGGCTGGCAGGAACAAAATGTAGTATTTTTATTTTGGATTTTAACCTTCGTTTCTGTTTTAATAGGTTTATTAGCATATTTTTAATATTTTTTATTTAGAACTGGGGAGTGAAATAATGGGGATAGAAAATTTAAATCATTTAGAAAACAAGAAGATTTTAGTTCTTGGTATGGCTCGCAGCGGTGTAGCGTCTGCGATGTTTTTAAAAAATAGAGGTGCTCATGTTGTTGTAAATGACAAAAAGTCTAAATCAGAAGTATTACAGATGGTTGAAACTTTAGAATCAAAAGGTATTAAAACTATAGTGGGAGGGCATCCTTTTGAATTATTGGATGAGGTTGATTTTATAGTTAAAAGTCCTGGAATCCCGGGAGATATTCCCATTTTAATTAGAGCTGAAGAATTACATATTCCGATAATAAGCGAAATCGAGTTGGGGTATCTTTTCTCCAGAGCCCAAATTATTGCAGTTACCGGGACTAATGGTAAAACTACTACGACAACATTAATAAGCGAAATTTTTAAAAATGACGATAGAGAAGTTTCAGCTGCAGGGAATATAGGAATGCCTTTGATTCAGGTTGCTGAAAGGATAAGTATGAGCGGTTTTTTAGTTGTAGAAGTCAGCAGTTTCCAATTGGAGCATATTTATAAATTTAAACCCAAAATAAGTGTTATTTTGAATATTACACAAGACCATTTAAATATACATAAAACCTTTGAAAATTATATTAAAGCGAAGATGCGAATATTTGAAAATCAGGATGAAAATGATTTTACTATTCTTAATGCAGATGATGAAATAATGTCAAGTTTCGCTTCTAAAACAAGAGGGAAAGTTATATTTTTCAGTAGAAAAAAAGAATTAGATTATGGGGTATTTATTAAAAATAATGTAATAGTTATAAAAGATGAGAATAATATATTTCCCATATGTAATATTAATGAACTAGGAATAAAAGGAAATCATAACATTGAGAATGTTTTAGCAGCTGTATGTGTTGGGTGGAAATCCAATGTAAATTTAAGCAATATGGTTTATACTTTGAAAAAATTTCAAGGGGTAGAGCATAGATTAGAGTTAGTTGACATGATTCAAGGAGTAAGATTTATTAATGATTCAAAAGGTACAAATCCTGATGCAGCAGTTAAGGCATTAGAAGCTGTCTCTGAACCTATTATTCTTATAGCCGGGGGTATGGATAAAGGGACTGATTTTAAAGAATTTGTGAGTTATTTTGATGGCAAGGTCAAAGCTTTGATTGTTATGGGAGAGACAGCCGATAAAATTATGAACACAGCTTTGGACTCCGGATTCGATTCAAATTATATTATAAAGGTAAGTAAGATGGAAGATGCTGTTGCAGAATCTTTTAGATTTTCCAGTGAAGGTGATTGTGTACTGCTTTCTCCTGCGTGCGCCAGTTGGGATATGTATGAAAGCTTTGAAGAGAGAGGTAGAATTTTTAAGGAGTGCGTTAAGTTGCTAAGGAGGAAAATAGATGGGCAGCAAAAAAAAGGCTCCTGATTTTGTTATAATATGTACGGTACTTCTATTATTAAGTATTGGAATTATTATGGTTTTTAGCTCAAGCTCTGTATGGGCTTTTCATAGATATAAAGACAGCCTTTATTTCTTGAAAAGGCAATTGGTTTCGACTATCCTTGGTCTGTTTGCTATGGTCTTTCTAATGAACTATGATTACCGAAGCTATAAGAAAATATCAAAATTCATCATTGCAGCTGTAATTATTTTATTAATTTTGGTATTAATACCGGGTGTAGGGATCAAAATAAATTATGCTAGAAGATGGATCAGGATAGGATCTTTTACAATACAACCTTCTGAAATAGCTAAACTAGGTATGATAATATATACTGCTTGTGGGTTAGATAACAAAAAAGACAAGGTGGGGAATTTTGCTAACGGTATAATGCCATTCTTAATAGTATTAGGAGTAGTATGTTTACTAATATTAAAACAGCCGGATATGAGTACTGCTGTAGTAATAGCCGGCTCGGTTTTTATAATGATATTTGCTGCCGGAGCTAAGATGTTACATATAATGGGTTTATTATTAGCGGGGTTTCCTCTTGCACTTTATTTTGCCATGAGCGAAGATTATAGGTGGCGGAGAATAACGTCTATATTTAATCCCTGGTCTGACAGTCTTGATACAGGATATCAGTTGATACAATCTTTATATGCACTGGGTTCAGGAGGCATACTGGGATTAGGGCTGGGTCGAAGCCGCCAGAAGTTTTTTTATCTTCCTGAACCTCAAAGCGATTTTATTTTTTCAATTTTATGTGAGGAACTAGGGTTTATAGGTGGAACTTTTGTTATAATATTGTTTTTAGTGCTTTTCTGGAGAGGAATCAGAGCAGCTTTAAAGGCACCTGATTATTTAGGCTCTGTTCTTGCAGCTGGTATAACAGGGTGGATAGGGCTTCAATCATTAATAAATATTGGTGTTGTTACTGCTTCAATGCCTGTTACCGGTTTAACCTTACCATTTTTGAGCTACGGTGGTTCTTCTTTAATATTTACTTTAATGGGCATTGGCATATTGCTAAACATATCACGATATAGTGATTTAAACTAATCTCTATTTTTTAAATTAGGGGGTAATCATGTGAAAGTTGTACTTGCCGGGGGAGGGACGGGTGGACATATATATCCTGCAATTGCCATTGCAAAATATGTAAAAGAGAAAAATCCAAATGCAGATATCTTATTTATCGGTACTAAAAAAGGTCTGGAAGTTGAACTAGTGCCAAAGGCTGGTTTTAATTTAGAAACTATTGTAATAAGAGGGCTTGCAAGGGATAAAATCCTTCAACAGTTGATTCCAACATTTATAGAGCTAGTAACAGGCACAATTGAAGCCCGTCGACTTTTGAAACAATTTTCACCCGATATAGTAATAGGTACTGGAGGATATGTTTGTGGTCCAGTTGTTCTTTCAGCAGCTATGCTTGGAATACCAAATCTCATTCACGAGCAAAATGCAATGCCTGGAGTGACAAATAGAATATTGTCAAAAGTTACAAATAAAGTTGCTGTAAGTTTCGAAGAGTCAATAAAATTTTTTACTAATAAAAAAAAGATTGTAGTAACGGGCAATCCTCTCAGATCGGAAATATTAACTGTAACAAAAGCAGAAGCTGCAAAAGCTTTAAAAATAGATCCTCAAAAAAAATTAATATTGGCTTTTGGAGGAAGTAGGGGCGCTGCAGTCATTAATAAATCAATGATAGAAGTTATTAAATGGAATATAAAAAAAAGAACAGGTATACAGATACTTTTAATAACGGGAAACAACCATTATGAGATAGTTTTAGATGAACTATTAAAATCGGGAATAGATATACAAAAACATGGTAATATTATTATTGAACCTTATATGTATAATATGCACTATGCTTTAGCTGCAGCAGATTTAATTATTTCGAGGGCAGGGGCTTTAACAATTTCCGAAATTACTGCAATTGGCAAGCCGTCAATCTTGATCCCATTAAAGATAGCTGCAAATGCTCATCAAAGATTTAATGCCCTTACACTAAAAAAATATGGGGCAGCAGAAATAATACTTGAAGATGATTTGAATGGTGAAGTATTGAACGAAAAAATTAATCTTTTATTGAACGATGAAATACTATTAAATAAAATGGCGGAAAACAGCATTAAATTAGGTAAAACTGATGCCCTTGACAAAATATATAAAATCATTCAATTTTTAATAAATTAATATTTTCTCGTTTTTGGACAAGTCGGCTTTATTGTAACAATATTGTTAATATATGCATATTATGAAAATATAAACCCATTTTTCATAGTAACTCTTTTGGAAGGAGAGAAAAAATTGACTAAAAACTTCAATACAATTCATTTCATAGGTATAGGCGGAACTGGCATGAGCGGTTTAGCAAAGATTCTTAGCGAAATGGGTTATAAAGTTACAGGTTCCGATATAATGGAATCTAATACTACAAGGCGTTTAACTAAAATGGGCATAAAGGTCTTTATCGGTCATTCATATGACAATGTTGGTGATGCAGATTTGGTGGTTGTTTCGACTGCGATACCAATGAATAATCCTGAAGTATTAGGAGCAAGGCAGAAAGGGATAAAGGTTGTTCACAGATCTGATATATTAAGCAAATTAATGGATGAAAAAAATGGGATTGCGGTTACAGGGGCTCACGGTAAAACAACTACAGCTTCAATGATTTCGTTAATATTAGAAAACAGTAATTTTAGTCCAACGGTAATTATTGGCGGTGAATTAAATGATATAGGAGCAAATGCAGTATTAGGGCACGGAGATTTTTTAGTTGCTGAAGCCGATGAGAGTGATGGTTCATTCTTAAAATTGAATCCCTATATAGCAGTTGTTACTAATATTGAAGGTGAACATTTAGATTATTATGGTGATATAGAAAATATCAAAAATGCTTTTATCAAATTCTTAATGAAGATTCCAGATGAAGGGTTTTTAGTTTTAGGTTCAGATAACCCAAATATATCTGATATTATGCAACGGATTAATAAAAGAATATTTACTTTTGGTATTAAAAATAAAGCTGATTTCATGGCAGAAAATATAAAATTAAATGGGACCAAAACAATATTTGACTTTGTTCGTAACGGCAGATTTTTAGGGCAGCTGATTTTAAATGTACCAGGCATACATAATATATATAATGCTTTGGCGGCTGCAGCTGTATGCTGTGAATTAGGAGTTAGTATTGAAAATATACAGAAGAGTTTAATGGATTTTAAGGGAGTAAAAAGAAGGTTTCAAATAGTAGGGGATTTTAAAGATTTAAAAATAATTGATGATTATGCTCATCATCCAACCGAAATTAAAGCAACTTTACAAGCAGCTAAACAATGTAATCCTAGTCGATTAATTGTTATTTTTCAACCTCATAGATATACTAGAACAAGGGATCTATATAAAGAATTTGGTAATGCTTTCGACTATGCTGATGAAGTTATAGTAACCGGGATATATAGCGCAGGTGAAAACCCAATTAACGGAGTTACGTCTGGGCTAATTGTTGATTCTATTAAAAAGAATAATCTACCTGTTACCTATGTGGAAAACAAGGACGAAGTAACTGAATATCTTTACAACAGGATTAGACCGGGTGATTATATAGTAACAGTAGGTGCCGGAGACATATGGGAAACTGCCTACAATCTGACTTATAAGTTGAGAGATAGATTCAGTTGATTGCAACTCCTATTTGGGGGTGGAGTTTATGGGGAGATATATTATTAAAGGCGGTAATAAATTAGATGGAAAAGTAAGAATTAATGGGGCGAAGAATTCTTGTCTTCCAATTATGGCTGCTTCTGTTTTAAATGGAAGTTTAAGTAAAATAATCGATGTTCCCCATTTGAAAGATGTATCTGTCATGATTGAGATTCTACAATATTTAGGTGCAACAGTAACTCGAACAGAGCAGATGCTACATATAGATACTACTAACGTTAAAAATTATGAAGTGCCGGAATATTTAATGAGACGAATGAGATCATCTATATTTTTGATGGGACCTATATTGGGTAGATTTGGCAAGGTAAGAGTATCATATCCTGGGGGTTGTGATATAGGTCCAAGACCGGTAGATCTTCATCTCAAGGGCTTAAGACAATTAGGAGCAAATATAGTTGAGGAACACGGCTATATTGAAGCAGAAGCTTCACAGTTGAGTGGAGCTGAAATACATCTAGACTATCCTAGTGTAGGGGCTACAGAAAATTTAATGATGGCTGCTGTTTTAGCAAAGGGCACTACGGTGATTCAAAATTCAGCAAAAGAACCTGAAATTGTCGATTTGCAGAATTTCTTAAATGGTATGGGGGCCCGTATAAGAGGTGCCGGAACTGAAACAATTAGAATTGATGGAGTTACTAAATTAACGAGTGTAGAACATACAGTGATTCCAGATAGAATTGTAGCCGGGACATTTCTGATTGCTGGCGCAATAACAGGGGGTAGAGTAGTTGTTCAAAATGTTATTAAAGAACATCTTGATGCAGTTATTGCTAAGTTGAGGGAAGCCGGCTGCAAAATTATATTAGGGGAAGATTATATAATATTAGAAGGGATAAATCCGATCAAGTCTATAGATGTTATCAGAACATTACCTTATCCCGGATTTCCAACAGACTTACAAGCCCCAATGATGGCTCTTATGACTGTTAGTAACGGTATTACGGTATTAACTGAAACGGTATTTGAGAATAGATTTAAGCATGTAGATGAACTAAGAAGAATGGGTGCTAATATTAAAGTCAATGGGAATACAGCAGTTATTGAGGGAGTAAAAAAGTTAAATGGTGCTTTTGTAGAAGCGAAAGACCTAAGGGCAGGGGCAGCTTTAATATTGGCGGGATTAACTGCAGAAGGAACAACAATAGTAGAAGGAGCCCATAGTATTGAAAGAGGCTATGAGCAAATAGAAAAGAAGCTAAAAGATATTGGTGCTGATATTGTGAAAGTAGATAAACATTAAAAAGCGGCATTCAGGATGCTGCTTTTTGAATTAGTCTTAAATAAATACGGTGAGGGGAGTTTAAATTGAAAAATATAAAGTATATAACCCTACTTTTTATTTTATTTCTTATCATTATCGGATATATTGTTTTAAATTTGCCTATGTTCGATATAACCAATATCATTATTAAAGGCAATAATTTACTTTCACAAAATGATATAGTCACTTACTCTAATATTAAAATGGGTGAAAATATTTTTAAGGTAAATTTAAAAGAGGTCAAAAAAAACTTATTAAGGAATCCCAGAATAGAAGAAACCAGTATGAAAAGGGTTTTCCCATCAACAATTTTTATATCTGTTTCTGAAAGAAATGATTTTGCGGCCTTATATTTTTTGGGCTCATTTGTTAAAATTGATAAAGAGGGCATCGTTTTAGAAGTAAAACAAGATATGGATAATACTTCTATTCTCATAATAACAGGGATAGAGATTGTAGATTGCACCCCAAATGAGAGAGTTAAACTTAAAGATAATAATCAACTGGATGCAATAATAGAAATTGTTTTTTTTATGGACAAGTATGAATTAAAAGATTTAGTTTCTGAAATTAACATAGAAGATATAAACGATATACGAATATATTTTATAAAGGGGATTGAAGCAAGGGTCAGTAGAAATAGCGATATCGAAGAGAAAATTTACATGTTAAAAAATATTATTATTGATATAATTAAGAATAACAGAGGACAAGGGTATATTGAAATGCGTGGAGTAAAAGACCCTGTTTTTTACCCGATCACTAAATAGGGGGGATATTAATTTAATGAATAATAAAGGGCAAACAATTATTATTGTAATATTATGTTTTTTATTAGGACTTATGTTAGCTTCTCAATTTAAAAGCATTGATAATGCCGGCGGAGGAATAATTTCCATTCAGAGGGCTCAAGAGCTTACTTCGGAACTAAAGGCTATAAAAGAAGAACGTAGTGCTTTATATGAAGAAATAGAAATATTAAGACAGAAGATTATAGAATACGAAGAAAGCGCAGCTAAGACAGGGCAATTCGCAGAAGCTTTAAAAAAAGAGCTGGAGAGAGTTAGAATAATTGCCGGAATTACTGATCTTGAAGGCCCGGGAATAACAGTTACTTTAAATGACAGTAAATTGCCAAATCAGGTTGGAGAAGACCCAAATTTATATTTAATACACGCAGATGACTTACTTAAAACAATAAATGAGCTTTTTTCAGCGGGTGCAGAAGCCGTTTCTATTAATGAACAAAGAGTGATATCAACAACTGAAATAAGATGTGTCGGTTCTACTATAAGTATTAACAATGTTAAATTCGCACCTCCTTATATTATAAATGCTATAGGAGATCCAGAAACTCTGGAGGCATCATTAAAAATGAGGGGCGGTATTGTTGATACACTCAATGCATGGGGTATAGAACTTACGCTTAAAAAGCATGAGAAAATAACAATACCTGGTTATAAGGGATCGATAAAATTTGAATATGCAACGCCGAAAAAGGTGGTGTCAAAATGATATATGGAGTTATAGGCTTATTACTAGGTTTTATATCAGGTATGTTAATGCCTATAAAAATACCTGCGGCGTATACATCATATGTTTCTATTGCGCTTCTTGCTGCTCTTGACTCGGTTTTTGGTGGCATTAGGGCTATTCTTGAAGAAACTTTTGATAATACTATTTTTCTTACCGGCTTTCTAACAAACACATTATTGGCTGCACTGTTAGCTTATATAGGGGATAGGTTAGGAGTTCCCATTTATTTGGCGGCTGTTTTTGCTTTCGGTGCAAGGCTGTTCCAGAACATAGCTATAATCAGACGGTTTTTGATATCTAAATATTTTAATAAAAAATAAATTATATAAAAAATATAAAAAAAGGGAATTGCTTGTATTTGTTGAATTATTAACAGGAAGAGGTTGAGACCCTAGGGAGGTGCAAGGGTTGCAGAATAGGAACATTGTATCAAGTTTAGACATAGGAACATCAAAAATTTGTGCAATAATCGGAGAAATAAATAATGATAATATGTTGGAGATAATAGGGATCGGTATCGCCCCTTCTATGGGAATTAAGAAAGGTGTTATTGTTGACATAGACAGTACAGTCAAGTCAATTATTCAAGCCGTAGAAAAAGCAGAGCAAATGGCAAATTCAACTATGAAATCGGTTTTTATTAATTATACCGGAGGTAGTGCCATTCTTATTAAAAACAAAGGAATTGTTGCAGTTAGAGGTGAAAATAAGGAAATTTCAGAGCAAGACATAGAGAGAGTTATGCAAACTGCAAGAGTAGTTGCAGTACCCTCAGATAAAGAAATAATTGATATAATCCCTATTGAATTCATTGTAGATGGGTACTCGGGTATAAAGGATCCGATTGGGATGGTAGGTACTCGTTTAGAAGTGGATGCACATATAATAATGGGTTCTAAAACATCTGTAAGAAGCCTTGTAAAAAGTGTTCAGGATTCCGGGCTTTTAGTTGATGGGATTATCATAAATCCCTTAGCTGCATCTAAAGTTTTACTGTCTACAGATGAAAAAGAATTAGGTGTGGCTCTAATCGACATTGGTGGAGGGACTTCTGAAATCTCAATTTTTTCTGGAGGGAATATCATTTTTACTAAATCCATACCAATTGGAGGAGATCATATAACAAATGATATTGCTGTAGGTTTAAGAATACCATTATCTCTTGCTGAAGAAATAAAAAGAAAATATGGCTGCGCTTTGGTAGCACAAGGAGATCCTCATCTGGAATTTTGTTTTCAGAGAATAGGTGATCAGAAAAGCATAAAAATAGACCAATGTTATTTAGCAGAGATAATTGAACCTAGGGTTCTTGAAATACTAGATCTGATTAGGCAGGAACTATCGAATTTTGGTTTTTTAACCTTATTGCCTGCGGGAGCTGTAATAACAGGTGGAGGTCTTTACTCTTTAAAAGGTTTTCATGAAGCGTCAAAAGGAGTTTTAAATATGCCTATCAGATTAGGTACTCCAAGATACTTTGGGGTAGAAGAACCATTTTATTCAGTTGCTGTGGGTATTTTAGAGTATGTACATAAAAGCAGACAATACAAGATCTCTCCAAACAAAACGAAAGAAGCACCAAGTATTTTAATAAAAATACGTGAGTGGATTAGGGATTATTTTTAAATATCTTCATCTGAATATCGGGGCAAAAGGAGGCATATATAATGCTTGAATTTGATGTTGAAATGGAACAATTTGCTCAAATTAAAGTTGTAGGAGTAGGTGGAGGAGGTAGTAATGCAGTAAACCGAATGATAGAAGCAGGATTAAAAGGAGTGGAGTTTATTGCAATAAATACAGATGCGCAAGCCCTATATCTGTCGCGAGCTGACAATCGTATACAAATTGGGGAAAAACTAACAAAAGGGTTGGGTGCCGGAGCAAATCCAGATATTGGTGAGAGAGCAGCAGAAGAAAGTAGAGATGTTATTTCTAAAGCAATCAAAGGTGCCGATATGGTATTTATTACTGCCGGTATGGGAGGGGGTACAGGCACAGGGGCAACTCCTATTGTAGCAGAAATAGCAAAAGAATTAGAAGCTTTAACTGTAGGTGTAGTTACAAAACCGTTTAGCTTTGAAGGGAAAAAAAGGATGGCTCATGCTGAAACAGGAATTGAGAATCTAAAAACAAAAGTAGATACCCTAATTACGATTCCTAATGACAGGCTCCTACAAGTAGCAGAGAAAAAGACCTCTATACTTGAAGCATTTGGGCTGGCGGACGAGATCTTAAGACAGGGTGTTCAGGGTATTTCAGATTTAATAGCGGTTCCAGGATTAATAAACTTAGATTTCGCAGATGTTAGAACTATTATGCTGGAAAAAGGATTAGCTCATATGGGTATTGGAAGAGGTAATGGTGAAAATAGAGCAATTGAAGCTGCAAAACAGGCTATATCAAGCCCACTCTTGGAAACTTCAATAAAAGGGGCAAAGGGGGTACTCCTTAATATAACAGGGGGTTCGAATTTGGGACTTTTTGAAGTGAATGAAGCAGCTCAAATGGTATCAGAAGCTGCAGATCCCGAAGCTAATATTATTTTTGGTGCAGTAATTGACGAAAGTTTAAAAGATGAAATACTTATAACAGTTATAGCTACAGGTTTCGAACGACAACCGGAAAGAGAGGAGAAGAAAGACGAATTTGAAATAAAACCTTTTGCAAGTGATGATTTAGATATACCGGCTTTTTTAAGGAGAAGCCGAATGAAATAAGGTGTTTCACAAACACCTTATTTTTTTTTGCCTATCAGAGTACGACAAAATTTTAAATTATTAATTTATATAATCATAAATGGTATGATAATTGAATAAAAATCATTATGGCGACTAATAAACAAAAATCGGAGGTGAACTATGGTAATATATTGGGATATTGTGTTTATATTAAATATTTTTATGAACTTTATTATATTATGGTTAACTGCTGTTACAGCAAGTAAAAATGTTCATCTTCTACGCTTATGTTTAGGAGCCATAACTGGTAGCATTTTTTTATTTGCACTGTTTTATCCTTCTTTGCATTTCTTTTTTACTTTTTCTATGAAGTTTTTGCTTTCATTACTGATAATAATAATTACTTTTTTCCCTTCTAATTTTAAGGATTTAATTAAACTGCTTGTTTACTTTTATATTGTTTCATTTATAATTGGCGGAGCAGCATTCGGTATTTTCTATTTTACAGGTGTTGGGGTTAATATGTACAATGGCATTTTAATATTAAAAGATGGAATTGTACCTTGGTGGGTCCTTATTATTTCAATATTATTGGTAGCTGTTTTAATGAAATTTTTTTTGAATTATATACAGAAGAAATTTTTTAAAGAGCAGATGCTTGCCCAGGTGACTATTTTTTTATATGATAAATTTTCAGAAGTCAAAGCATTAATCGATACGGGCAATAACCTCTATGACCCATTTTCTAATGCACCGGTAATTGTAGTAGAATATGGAGTTTTAAAAAACCTGCTATCAAAAGAACTGCAAGATGTCTTCGAGAAAGAACAAGAAATTAATCTATATGTATTAAGTGAAAAATTGATAGGCTCTCAATGGGCCACTAGATTTAGGCTAATTCCTTTTTCATCTATAGGTAAGTCTAATGGTATTTTAGTAGGTTTTAAACCGGATAAGATTATTGTCAAAACTAACGAAGAAGTATTTGAAATAAAAGAAAGTATTGTAGGGATTTATAACAATATTTTATCTTCGGAAGGAAATTACAGTGCATTATTAAATCCCGATATTTTAAAAAGCTAAAGGATTTAGGAGGGTTTATATTGTTGAATCTTTATTTAGAGATAAAAATAAGGTCAAGGTTATTTATTATAAAAATACTGAAACAGTTAAATTTATTACCAGACTACCCGATTTTCTATATAGGTGGCAGTGAAGCTCTGCCCCCACCATTAACAAATGATGAAGAAATAATTCTTATATCGCGATTAGAAAAAGGAGATGGGAACGTAAAAACAGTTCTAATAGAGAGGAATCTGAGATTGGTAGTTTATATTGCTAGAAAATTTGAAAATACAGGTGTTGGTATCGAAGATCTAATTTCTATTGGAACAATAGGGCTTATAAAGGCAGTTAATACATTTGACCCAAATAAAAAGATCAAGCTTGCTACATATGCTTCAAAATGTGTTGAAAATGAAATTTTGATGTTTTTAAGAAGGAATAATAAAGTGAGAGTGGAAGTTTCTATTGACGAACCATTAAATATAGATTGGGACGGTAATGAGCTTCTGCTTTCTGATGTTTTGGGAACCGATAATGATTTAATTTTTAAATACATTGAAGAAGAAGTGGATAAAGAACTCTTGAAACTAGCTATGGAAAAGCTATCGAGACGAGAAAGAAAAATTTTGGAGCTTAGATTTGGATTAATAGACGGAAATGACAAGACTCAAAAGGAAGTAGCAGATTTGCTAGGGATATCTCAATCATATATTTCACGATTAGAAAAGAGAATAATTAAAAAACTGAAAAGAGAAATCAATCGTATGATCTAATCAAAAAATCTACCACAAGGTAGATTTTTTCTTTTATTTATTGAATAAAAACAAGATATGCTGGTAATACTCTTAATGAATTTAAATGCAGAAGAAGGAGGAGCTTATCAGTGTTGGTTAATAAAGTTGAAATTTGTGGAGTAAATACTTCAAAGCTCCCGGTATTATCAAACACACAAATGAAAGAATTGTTTAAAAAAATGCACAAAGGTGATGAAAATGCAAGAGAACAACTAATACAAGGTAATTTGAGATTAGTTTTAAGTGTTATACAAAGATTCAACAATCGAGGGGAATACGTGGACGATTTATTCCAAGTAGGTTGTATAGGACTTATGAAAGCAATAGACAACTTCGATCTTTCTCAGAATGTAAGATTTTCCACATATGCTGTTCCTATGATAATTGGGGAAATAAGGAGGTATTTAAGAGACAATAATCCAATACGGGTAAGCCGTTCCCTTAGAGATATTGCATATAAAGCACTACAAGTACGGGATTCATTGGTTAATAAACATTCCAGGGAGCCATCTGTAAGTGAAATTGCAAATGAACTTGGGCTGTCAAGAGAAGAGGTAGTATTTGCACTTGATGCAATTCAGGATCCTATTTCTCTTTTTGAACCTATATATCATGATGGAGGGGATCCGATATTTGTTATGGATCAGATAAGCGATGAAAAGAATCAGGATGAGGATTGGTTAGAAGGGATTGCAATAAAGGAGGCTATGATGAGATTATCTGATAGAGAAAGGCATATATTATCATTACGTTTTTTTGCAGGTAAGACTCAAATGGAAGTTGCAGAGGAAATCGGCATATCTCAAGCTCAAGTTTCCAGATTGGAAAAAACAGCACTCAAGCACATGAGAAAATATATTTGATTAATTAGCAAGGAGGGATTTTTTATGAAAAGAGTATGTTCAATTATACTGATCTTTTTATTGGTAATTTTTTTAATAGCAGCTAAATATTATCAACCTAAATCTATAGTAGCTTATAATACTGAAAACCTCCTTACCAATACAAATAAAGTGGAGTTACACAGCCCTGTTCAAGCTTATTAACATATAAAATATTTTTAATATCCATGGTACATAGCCATGGATATTAATTTTGTCACATTTTATAAATAGTTCTTCATATAATAATACAAGTATTATTATATATTTATCTTAATAGTAGTTTGTAAAGGGGGAGTGATATAATGGTAAAAACATCTGAACTAAAGCTTAGAGAAATAGTCAGCATAACTGACGGAAAAAGATTGGGGCTGATAAAAGATTTGGAACTAGATCTTGAGCAGGGGCGTATAGAAGCAATTATCGTGCCCGGTCTTGGTAAATTTCTTGGGCTGTTTGGGAAAGATAATGATTATATAATACCGTGGAGAAATATTAAAAAAATTGGTGTAGATGTTATTCTTGTTGACTTAACCAACCAAATCAACTAATTTTGGTTACTTGATTTTTAAAATAATGTAATATAAAATAAACACAAGAATTTGCAGATACTATTGTATGATGAAAAAATCCCGCCTGGCAAAATGTAACTATGAAAGAGGCGGGTTTTTAATTACCTTTCGGAAAGGATTGATAAAATGAAATGTCCCTACTGTGGATATACTCAGAGCAAAGTTATAGATTCAAGGCCTACTGATGAAGGGGCAGTTATTCGTCGAAGGAGAGAATGTCTTGATTGTGAGCAAAGGTTTACTACATATGAAAAAATTGAAGAATTGCCTCTTATTGTTATAAAAAAGGATGGAAGACGTGAAATATTCAAAAGGGAAAAGATTTTAAAAGGGTTAATCAAGGCATGTGAAAAAAGGCCTATTTCTCTTGAAACTCTGGACAAGATCGTTAATAAAATAGAGACTGAATTGAAAAACACTATGGAACGAGAAGTTACCAGCAAGCAAATTGGTGGAATGGTTATGGAATATTTGAAAGGGTTTGATGAAGTGGCATATGTAAGATTTGCTTCTGTTTATAGAGAATTTAAAGATATTAATACATTTATGGAAGAGATTCGAAAAATTTTGCAGAAGAACTGTTAGGAGGATAATATGAATTGGTCTTTGGTTGAAAAATACAGAGAACTACTTAACAAAGAAATTTCTCTAATCAATGTTAGGAATTTTGGGGAAAGGGAAGTAAACTTTGCACTTGTTTATCCGAACATGTACAATTTGGCGATGTCAAATTTAGGGTTTATGTCTATATATTATCAAATTAATACAAGAATTGATTCTCTGTGTCATCGTGGATTTTTGCCTTCACGTAATAATGAAAAGACATTTCAAAAAACAAGAACACCTTTGTTTAGCTTGGAATCTCAGACTCCGTTAAAGGATTATGATATATTAGGATTTTCAATCTCATTTGAGTTAGATTATATGAACATCCTAAAAATCCTTGATTTATCACATATTCCCCTAAAAGCAGCAGATAGAAATGAAAATCACCCTTTAATAATAGCCGGCGGTCCATGTGCTACTTTTAACCCTGAACCGCTAACACCTTATATTGATGTTTTTATAATAGGAGAGGGTGAAGAAGTTATACACGAGTTTATTGAGAAATATAAAAAACTACGTTCTGCCGGAAGAACACAATTATTAAAAGAACTGGCTAATATACATGGGGTCTATGTTCCTTCTTTATACAAAATTGAATACTTTAAAGATGGTACAATAAAGGGTATTTATCCGGAAGGCAATGCTCCTAAAAAGGTTAAAAAACGTTGGGTTAAAAATATTTCATCCATACCGACAAATTCCGTAATACTATCTTCATTGGCTGAATTTAAAAATATGTTTCTCATTGAAGTTTCTAGAGGTTGTTGGAGAAATTGCAGATATTGCATGGCAGGATATAGTTACAAAATTCCGCGGGTTCGTGAAGTAAGTAGTATAATAAAGCACGCACAAAAAGGCAAAGAACTTGGGCAGAGAGTTGGACTAGTAGGTGCAGCTGTATCAGACTATCCTTACATAGATGGATTGATAAATGAGTTTATAAATAATGATATTAAATTCTCTGTTTCTTCACTAAGGGCAGATTCTATTACTCCATCACTTATTAAAGGTTTAGAATTTAGCGGTCATAAGACTGTTACATTTGCTCCTGAAGCAGGAACAGAACGTTTACGAAGAGTAATAAATAAGAGTATTACAGAAGATGATATTTTTAAAACAGTATATCTGGCTGCTGATAATAATATTCCTAATATAAAAATGTATTTTATTATAGGACTCCCTTTAGAGGAAGATGCGGATATATATGGTATAATCGATTTAACTGAAAGGATACTGACATATTCGGATAAAATTAATTCCGGTTTTAGAAATATAACTGTGAGCATCAATCCATTTATTCCCAAACCATTTACACCATTCCAATGGTGTAATATGGAAGATGAAGCTTTACTTGTTAATAAAATAAAAATTATTAAAAAGAAACTCTCTAAATATAAAAAAATTAAGTTAATATGGGAAAATCCGCAATGGTCAGCTATTCAAGGATTATTATCTAGAGGGGATCGGAAGGTAGGAAATTTATTATTTGAGGTTTATAAGTACGGCAACAATCTTTCAGCTTGGAAAAAAGCAATAAATGAATTGGATATAGATACGAGTTTTTATCTTTATAGAAAGAGAAATTTTGATGAAGTTCTACCATGGTCTCATATCGATTTAGGGATTAGTAATGATTTTTTAAAAAGAGAAGCCGAGTCAGCATTAAAAGGAGACTTATCATCCCATTGCCGGATGGATAAATGTAAAACCTGTAGTTTGTGTTCAGTAAAGGGTGAATTTAATGGATAGGGATTTTGTTTTAAAAGAGGAAAAAGGAGTTAAATTTTATGTTTTTGGGGCTTTTGAAAAACTCGGTTTTGTTAAACATTGCATTACAACAAGATGTGGTGGAGTATACGGAGAACTTGACATGAGAGAAGATAACCATGAAAATCATAAAATTATATCAAAAACCTTAGGTATTGATTTTAGAAAATTAGTTGCATCAGATCAAGTACATGATAAGCACATATACAAAGCCAGCCGAAAAGATTGG